>NZ_JBHSHC010000183.1:0-806 GCF_042652925.1 Effusibacillus consociatus | reverse complement strand
GATGCACAACCAGTATACCGATCTTTTTGTCAAGTTACCAGAGGTAAAGGTTCAACAAATTGTGGAAATGGATGAACAAACGATTCATATTCAGATTGTTCCAAAGTCACACAAACAGGCTTGCCCCATTTGCCGTTCGGATCGTTCGGTCATCCGCAAAGGCAGTAACAAAACCCGGAAAATCCGGCACACAGACGCTTTCGGCAAAATCGTTTATCTCCTAGCTCCGGCCATCCGTCTGTTCTGCAAGAATTGCCATGCCGGTTTTGTTTGGCAGTACGCGTTTGTCCGTCCTGGCAGACGCTACAGTACCGCGTTCGAGCAACAGGCCATTCGCACCGCGTCGGTCTCCACTGTCAAGCAGAGCGCGGAAATCCATCACATGCCGGTCAGCACATTGCAGACCAAGCAGCAACAATGGTTGTCTGTGGAAAGTGACCGGCTTCGCCAACTGGCGTGGGACGATGCCGCGAACAGCCGCCATCTCGTGCTGGGCATCGACGACTTTGCGATTCGAAAAGGTCATACCTACAATACCGGCATCCATAACCTCCGAGGCGAGGCGTTGCTGGATATCTTGCCCGGACGCAAGTTGGAAGAACTGCGGGATTATGCACAGGAGCACCCGGAGTTTTTGGCGCTTCGTCCCAAGGCGGTCGTGATGGATCTGGCTCCCTATTACCATGCCTGGATTCAGGAATGTTTTCCAAACGCCCTTCGAGTCGCGGACCGGTTCCATGTAACGCGTTACGTGATCGATGCCCTTCAAGCCGTTCGAAAAGACGTCCAGACCTCGCTAGCAGCCA
>NZ_JBHSHC010000182.1:0-1676 GCF_042652925.1 Effusibacillus consociatus | reverse complement strand
CGAATGCGAACACAATCACTGCCCTAATTAAGAGGAGGACGCTCATTATGAAGCTTAACCAATCTAGCAAACAAAATCAACGTATTGAGCGAATTTCTGATACCACATTGGTGATCGGAACCGATATCGCCAAACACAACCACGTTGCCCGAGCCTTTAATTACCGAGGCATTGAACTTGGCAAACGGTGTTTGTTCCAGAACGATGAACAAGGTTTGCTGAACCTTCTGGCGTGGGCGGAGTCCCTAAAGCAGGAGCACGGCATGAGTGACGTCATTCTAGGCGTAGAGCCGACCGGTCACTATTGGTTTCCCATGTTCCACTTCCTGAAGGGACGTGGCGTCCAGGTGGTCTTAGTCAATCCACATCATGTGAAAAAAAGCAAAGAGCTCGACGACAACTCTCCTACTAAGAACGACATTAAAGATGCGAAAGTCGTCGGCAAACTCGTCATTGACGGCCGCTACACGGAACCGCAGCTTCCGGAAGGCGTCTACGCCGACCTACGCGTGCTGATGAATCAGCGGGACCGTCTGTGCGGGGATTTGAACCGCGTGAAAGGAAGAATCCATAATTGGTTGGATCGCTTCTTTCCCGAATATACGCAAGTCTTTAAAGACTGGGAAGGGAAGGCTTCGCTCATCACCCTTCAGCACTTTCCATTGCCACAAGATGTGGTGAACATCGGTGAAACATCGATCGTGGCCACGTGGAAGAAGAACGACGTGAAGCGAGCTGTAGGCTCCAAAAGAGCACAATTGCTGTACCGGAAAGCCCAGAAGTCCATCGGCCTCACGGAAGGCGTTACAGCAGCCAAGCATGAGCTAGCCATGTATCTGGAGCAGTACGCCATGCTGTGCAGGCAGATTGAACAACTGATGGAGCTTGTGGAGGAACTGGTAAAACAGATTCCCGGCGCATCACACATGATGAGCATCCCATGCATTGGACTTATCACCGTGGCTGGGTTTCTGGCTGAAGTGGGGAACTTGTCCGATTATGACCACAGCCAGCAAATCGTACGTCATGCGGGACTTAGCCTACGAGAAAACAGTTCTGGGGAGCGAAAAGGACAGACGACGATCAGCAAACGTGGGCGCTGTCGTCTCCGAGCGTTGCTGTTTCGGGCGGCACTTACCATGGTCGCTAAGAACCCGGAGTTCCGTGCGCTGCATCTCTACTTCACCACGCGTAGGGATAACCCGCTGAAGAAGAAGCAATCGATGATCGCCATCTGCAACAAGCTGATTCGCGTCTTATTTGAGCTTGGAAGCAAGCAAAAGGAATACGACGCCCGCAAGGTGCTCGGCCCCTATCGGGAAGCTCAATTGCAAGCAACAGCTTAATTTATTCACAGCTTTAGCAACCTAACGTTTTTCTACGCTTATTCACATGTTGATCTTTGACAAACGAAGCACGGATAGGCTGGGAGCAATTTATTCCATTAGGGCAACGACCCCGTAAAGGAGCTTGCCTGGCCTCCACCCCTTGAGAGGTAGAACGAAGGAATGTAAGGGCATAGACCCAGGGAGATATGGGAGGGTTAACCGCAAGGGTACATGTGGAGATCCATTTGCGACCATAGGTTTTTAAACGGGGTGACCACCACCTCTATTCCCGCCAACAGATCAATACCCATATTTTCACTCTTCGTCAAATATTATCCATGGGTGCTT
>NZ_JBHSHC010000181.1:0-1728 GCF_042652925.1 Effusibacillus consociatus | reverse complement strand
ACCTTGAAGATCGGAGCTTCCGGATCTTTGTTGATCGCAACAATGACCTTCGAGTTCGACATGCCCGCCAAGTGCTGGATCGCACCGGAAATCCCGCACGCAATGTACAGATCCGGGGTCACCACCTTACCGGTTTGCCCGATTTGCAGCGAGTAATCGCAGTATTCCGCATCACACGCACCGCGGGAAGCACCAACCGCAGCCCCTAAAACGTCAGCCAGTTCCTGCAGCGGCTTAAAGCCTTCCGCACTCTTCACACCGCGTCCGCCCGACACGATGATCTTTGCTTCCGACAGGTCAACCCCACCGGTGCTCTTCTTCACTACTTCTTTAATGAACGTGCGAAGAGAGTCTGCAGGAAGATCAACCGAAACGGTTGTTACGTTTGCGCTGCGGGAAGTGTCAGGCTCTGCCGCAGGCAGGTTGTTCGGACGAATGGTCGCAAATACCATCCCGTCAGCAATGACGTTCCTGGTGAACGCCTTACCCGCATAAATCGGACGGGTGAATACGATTTTGCCGCCTTCCACTTGCACATCCACAATATCCGATACCTGTCCCGCTTCAAAACGAGCCGCCAGCTTCGGAGCCAAATCACGGCCGATCGCGGAGTGTGCCATCAGTACAACGTCCGCACCGCTTTCCCGAATCACCGTTTCCAATGCCTTCGCGTATGCATCAGGAACGTAGTTTGCCAACACATCGTTGTCTACCACAAAAACCTTATCGGCCCCATACTGTGCCAGTGCATCTGCCATGCCGGAAACATTTTTGCCAAGCAGAGCCCCGGAAACAGTACCGCCTTCTGCAAGTTTGCGGGCAGCCGTCAGTGATTCAAATGTCACATTGCGAAGTTTATCGTTCCTTATATCAGCAAGTACCAATACGTTGCGTCCCATATGATTCATCCTCTCTCATTCCCATATTTGTTTACTCCGTTTGACGAGCAAACGGTGTCCGATACTTAACGGATTTTCAGGGTCTTATCCTATCATTTTTGGCAGGAAATTTTGGAATAACGGGTTTTGCGGGCTTTATTTCGCTATCTTTCAGCTGAAAAGTGGTCCAGAACCACGAATAAGAACCTCGCAATCCGTTATTTCAAAATCAGACACGCCAAACAGTTGAATAACGCCCCGAAAATCCTTTATTTATTCCAGTACTCTCACGCTTATTGGCGAATTGGGTTCCCGGCAACATCGCGAGACATACTTCATCTGTCGATCTTCGGGTCCCCATGAAAGTACTCGGAATAAGCTACAACGCTTCCCGTCACTTTCATGGGAAATCTTAGATCACTTTGTCTTCGGTGCGAAGCAGAGTAACAAGTTCTTTTACTCTTGCTTCGGTTTCGCCTTCCAGGATGCGACCGCCCGTTTTTTCTTTCGGCAGGAACGTTTCCACCGTTTCATTTTTCGCGGTTGCCGCTACATTCACATCTCCTGCGCCTACTACCTTCAACGGAATCTTGTTCGCTTTCCGGATGCCGAGCAAGGAAGGATAGCGCGGTTCGTTCAGACCCTGTTGAGCCGTTACGAGTACCGGCAGGGTTGTTTCCACGATTTCCACGTCCCCTTCCGCATCGCGGTGGGCCATTACCTTCGTGCCGTCAATTTCCAGCTTGGTAATGGTCGAAATGTGAGGAATTCCAAGCAGTTCGGCCACACGTACCGCAACCTGTCCGGAACCGTCGTCCACCGCCTGGTTGCCGCCGAGGATGATATCATA
>NZ_JBHSHC010000180.1:0-577 GCF_042652925.1 Effusibacillus consociatus | reverse complement strand
AGTACGCCCGTCATCGCTTCGATTGCGTCATGTCCTGTATACGGCGCCGCCGCGTGGGCCGACTTGCCCTTGATTTTGATTTCCAGGTGCAGACAGCCGTTATGCGAATTCACGATCGAATACGAGAAACCGGCCGAGAACGCCATATCCGGCTGAATGTGACCCTTTTCAATCATCCACTTGGGTCCGATTTCTCCCCCTGTCTCTTCGTCGAAGTTAAACGCAAGTGCAACTTTCCCTGACAACTTCTCTGCCACTTGACGAAGTGCCATCACCGCGAAGGTATAGGACGCAATGTCCGATTTGGATACGGCGGCACCGCGACCGTACAGTTTTCCGTCCACGATTTCTCCGCCGTACGGATCATACGTCCATCCAAGTCCCGGCGCTACCACATCTCCGTGTGAATTCAGCGCGATTTCCGGACCTTGTCCGTCTCCAAAGGTGGTCTTGGATACAACGTTGGCAACACGAATCATCCCGTGCGCCCGGACTTCCTCCGGATCTACCTCCAACAGATCTGCATGTCCAAATCCAAAGTCCTGCAAACGTTTTTGAATGTGTTCCGCGATGGCGT
>NZ_JBHSHC010000179.1:0-1315 GCF_042652925.1 Effusibacillus consociatus | reverse complement strand
TCCCATGACACGAAGAAACTATTCCGCCGATTTCAAACTCCAAGTTGTACAAGAAGTATTGGAGACCGGAAACAATGCGGTTGTTGCAAGAAAGCATGATATTAATGCCAATATGCTGGCCCGTTGGGTACGTCAATATAAAGCAAATCACGAGGTAACGGCGTCACGGGGAAAGCCCAACCAGATGACAAAAGAAGAACAGCAAAAGATCATGCAAGAATATACCGAGATCTCAACAGAAAATGAACAGTTGAAAAAACTGTTAGGGGAAAAGGATTTGGAAATTGCTATCTTGCGTGACCTTGTAAAAAAGAAAAACCCTCACTTGCTGACAAACTGGAAATAGCGCACAAGTGGATCCATGACGGATATTCTGTATCAGTCGTGTTACGCATCGTGGGGGTAGCAAGATCCACGTATTATTACTGGTTGCAGCCACCAAAGGAATCGACCAAGGAACGGGTTAAACCGGCAGGGCGCCCGATTCCTGGATATTGTTTCACGCAGCAAGGGAAGAAAGTCAGTGATGAACAAATCAAGGAATGGATCATGGAGGCCATCGCAGGGGATGGGTATTCCTACGGGTACGTGAAACTCACGCACCATTTGCGGCAGCACTATGATCTGATCATCAACAAAAAGCGGGTCTATCGGCTCTGCAAAGAGCTTGATATATTGAAACCGCAGCGAGAAGTAAAAACCAAGCATCCAAGAGTATTGGCACGAAATCGGGAGATTCTGGCACCGAATCAACTGTGGGAAGTGGATGTCAAATATGGCTATATTACAGGAGAAGACCGGTTCTTTTATGTGCTTTCCTATCTCGATGTATTTGACCGGCAGATCGTGGGATACCATATTGGACTGCGATGTGAGGCCAGACATGCCACTCAAGTATTACAGGAGGCATTATGGAAACGGCAAGTGTTTACCACCAACCATAGGCCCGTGATTCGATCCGACAATGGTCCGCAGTTTGTCAGTCTGTTATTTGGTTCAAAGTGTCAGGAATTTGAGGTAGAACACGAACGGATTCCACCACGCACGCCCAACATGAATGCACACATTGAGTCGTTTCATCGCTGGCTGGAAGAGGATTGTTTGTCCCAATATGAATTTCAAACCTACGCAGAAGCATATACGGCGGTGGTGGAATACATGGAGTATTACAATTCACGGAGGATCCATTCGAGTCTGCATTATTTGTCTCCCCAATCTTTTTATCAGAAGCATCTGGAACACGGGTTGATGCCGGTGAAGGAAGTGCGTGTGTAACACCAGCGTGAACCCGGCGAAGCGAATCATTGACGGGGAG
>NZ_JBHSHC010000178.1:0-605 GCF_042652925.1 Effusibacillus consociatus | reverse complement strand
TTGTTGGAACTGTTGCCCGGTGTAGTTGGATCTCCGTCTTTGTCCCATCCTTTGTGTTGGCCGTTGTTTCCTTTTTCACCTTTTCCCGGATTTTTGAGTCCCACAAGTTCGACAGCCATGCTGATCCGGTTCCCGTCGCCATCATAAGCATACAGCGTTTTTTCCTGCTTCTGATTGACGACCTCGACCAGACGATTCGCCGCATCAAATTGGTAGGAACTGAAGATTTTTTCTTCGCCGTTTTCCATTGTGAAGATTTTGCTTAGGTTCCCGACCGGGTCGTATGCAAACTGGCGAGTCTTCCCGTCTTCCGTCATGGACATCAGACGGTTGATCGCATTGTAAGCATACGTGGTCGAACTGCGTTTCTCCCCTTCGCCGGTCAGTTCCATCTCCTCTTTGCTCAAGCGGTTGCCGACCGGATCATAGGTGTAGGTCCGGGTTTTCTTCCTGTCCTCCACCACTTTGACAAGCTGATCCAATGGATCATAGGAAAATTCTTTGACATGTTCTCCGTCGTCATCTTTTTGTGCAGTCTTTACGACATTTCCGGCAGAGTCATACTCATGCTTCTGCTGGAACAATACCTTGCCATCCGGGGCAAC
>NZ_JBHSHC010000177.1:0-1029 GCF_042652925.1 Effusibacillus consociatus | reverse complement strand
CCGGATTCCTACCGTCTTCATGGGCTGCATAAGAGAATCCAAAAACAACTCCTTTATCCTGTTCATCGGTTGCAGACTTGTTGTCTGATCAAGGAATCGATGCCATGCCAAATAATGATTCAGGTATTTGGTTGACACCCCGCGAAAAGTTGCCAGGAAGCTCTTAAAGCGTTCATGGTAGGCATTGACGTTTTGAATATGATAAATTTCCTTTGTCACATAGCGTTTTTTACCGGGGTTCACCTTCTCATGCTGAATCTGACGCTCGCGGCAGTATTTGCGGAACGTCTGCTCTTCGTCTGTGCACAAAATAACTCCCTGTTGTAAACGGGAAGACAGAACCTGATCAAGCGTAGCGGCGTCCAGACGACCGAAAGTTACTGCTTCACTGACAGTTTGCTTGGTGCGGTCACGTGCCACCAGAATGCAAACTTGTTCGTTTGAAATCCCACGTTTTTTCGCCACTCCCCCGCGTCTGCGGGCTTTACGCGGGAGGTTGCGTTTTCCCTTTTCCGAATGCAGAATATAGGTCTCGTCCACCTCCACAATCCCCTCTAGTGACTGGGTTTTGATTTCGGAGAGGGCATGCAGGATCTTGTGTCGCCAGGTAAAAGCTGTGGGGACCGAAATTCCTACCTTTTGGGCACATTTCCGAATGGAAAGTCCCTGTTCCATGCACTTCAGGTACTCTGGCCACTTGTCCAAGTAATGCGTTTGATGAACCGGCGTACCCGTCAAATCATTGAAAGTACGCTTGCAGGTATGACAGAGGTAACGCTGACGGCCACGATAAGTCCCGTTTTTCTTGAACCTCCCGCGAGCCAAGCAATGCGGGCAGGAAAGCCCTTCATGGAATCTGGCGTCACGAATATCCTTCAGGCTGGTTAGTTTGCTGCTTGAAGTTGGTGTGCTCGGCGCCGAAGGTTCCTGAAGCAATCTGAGCAGTAACTGTCTTTGTTCCTCGTCCAATCCAGCCAAAGCATCTACAATTCTGTTGAAGGGGATGTTTGACATGGCAATCACTCCAAA
>NZ_JBHSHC010000176.1:0-579 GCF_042652925.1 Effusibacillus consociatus | reverse complement strand
CAAAGATTATGAACGAAGGATGGGCCACCTATTGGCACCTGCGGATCATGCGGGAGTTGGATCTGACGGAAGACGAGACGATTGATTTTGCCCGGATGAACGCTGGGGTGATTCTCCCGTCCCGAACCAGTATCAACCCCTATCATGTGGGACTGAAGATGTGGGAAGATATTGAGAAACGCTGGAACAACCCGACAAAGGAAGAAAGGGAGCGTTGGGGCCGACAGCCGGGGCTGGGTCGAGAGAAAATGTTTGAGATTCGGGAAGTTGAATCGGACATTTCCTTCCTTCGAAACTACCTCACCAAGGATCTGGTGGAAGAGTTGGATCTTTATCTGTACCAAAAGGTGGGGAATGAGTGGAAGATTGTCGAGAAGGATTGGGAAAAGGTGCGGGATCAACTGTGCGCGGCACGTGTCAATGGGGGATTTCCGGTACTGCTTGTGCAGGATGGGGATTACCTCCGAAACGGCGAATTGTATATCAAGCACGAATATGAAGGAGTCGAACTGGACGTCAAATACTTGGAGAAGACGCTGCCGTACGTTCATCGTCTCTGGGGCCGCCCGGTCCACATTG
>NZ_JBHSHC010000175.1:0-2368 GCF_042652925.1 Effusibacillus consociatus | reverse complement strand
ACGAAAGTACCGGCAGTTCTTCAAAAATGGTTCTCGCTTCTTCATTCTCGATTATTTCTTTCCACGGATCTTTCAGCACCGACAACGCCACATCCATCCGCTCGTTTAACTCGCGGCGGGTTTCAGGATCCTCCAACACCTCGCGGATCGCGTCCAATCCGACCCGTTCTACCCAATACGAAGTGCGTTCCCCGTAATTCGCATTCTCACGGTAGTACTGCAAGAACGCTCCGGTCCATTCCATCACTTCCGCCTCGGTCTTCACCTTGCAAAGCAGATCCCCGCCCCGCAGGTGCACTCCTCCGTTTCCGCCGACATACAGCTCCCAACCGCCGTCGATGCCTACCACGCCAACGTCTTTAATGCCCGATTCGGCACAGTTGCGCGGACATCCCGACACGGCCATCTTGATTTTCGCCGGCGTGTTCAGCCGTTCAAACTTCTTCTCAATATCAATCCCCATTTGGATCGAATTCTGCGTTCCGAACCGGCAGAAGTCGCTTCCTACACAGGTTTTGACCGTACGTATCGCTTTGCCGTACGCAAAACCGGATGGCATATCCAGCTCCGCCCAGACCTTCGGCAGGTCTTCTTTCTTGACGCCGAGCAGGTCAAGCCGTTGTCCGCCTGTTACTTTGACCAGCGGCACCTGGTATTTCTCCGCCACTTCGGCGATCCGCTTCAATTCCGCCGGTGAGGTGACACCGCCATACATCCGGGGAACAACGGAGTACGTCCCGTCTTTCTGGATGTTGCCGTGCATCCGCTCGTTGACGAATCGGGATTCCCGCTCATCTTCATGTTCCTCCGGCCACAGCATGTTGAGGTAGTAGTTCAGGGCCGGACGGCACTTCGAGCAGCCCTCTTCTTCTTTCCACCCCAGTACATACATGACTTCTTTCACGGTGGTCAGGTGCTTCTCCTTCATCTCCTCCAGCACTTCCTCGCGGCTCAGCGATGTGCAGGAACAGATCGGTTCTTTCTGTCCGCCTGCCTGAACCTTGTCGCCCAGCACGTGTTCCAGAACCTGCCCGACCAGAGGCTTGCAGCCGCCGCAGGAACGGGACGCTCCGGTACAACCTTTGATCTCCTCGACCGAACAAAGCCCTTTTTGCTGGATCGCCTGCACGATCGTGCCTTTGGAGACTCCGTTACAGCCGCAGATAATCTCGTCATCCGACATGGCCGCTACTGCTGCAGCGCCGGATTCCGCACCTGCCGAACCCGGATTTTCCAGAATCGATACGCGCTTGATTTCCATGACATCGGTTTCGTTTCGCATCATTTGCAGAATGCGGGTGCTGTCGCTTGTATCCCCGAACAATACGGAGCCGACGATCTTGTTGTCGCGAACGAGAATTTTTTTGTAGATGCCCGCAAATTCATCGTGCACACGAATCGCTCTTGTATCGGGACTGTCCATGAACTCACCCGCGGAGAATACATCCACCCCGGAGACTTTCAGCTTCGTGTAGACGATCGAGCCTTCGTATGGCGCTGTCTCCACACCGCAGACATGCTTCGCCAGTACCTGCCCCTGTTCAAACAACGGGGCCACCAATCCGTACACCATGCCGCGATGCTCGGCACATTCGCCCACCGCATACACATTCGGAACGCTGGTTTGCAGGTAATCGTTCACCACGATTCCCCGGTTGACCTCAATTCCGTTTTCTTTTGCGAGTGCCACATTCGGCTTGATCCCGACCGCCATGACAATCAGGTCGGCTTCTTCGACTGTGCCGTCTTTAAAGCGCAATCCGGTGACGCGCCCATCGCCGAGGATCTCTTCGGACTGCTTTTCCATCAAGAAACGCATGCCCTGCCCTTCCAGTTCCCGCTGCAGCAGCTTGGACGCAACAGGATCCAACTGCCTCTCCATCAGATTGTCGAAAATATGAACAACACTTGCTTCCATATTCAGATTCAGCAGTCCCCGGGCCGCTTCAAGTCCGAGGAGTCCGCCGCCAATGACGATCGCTTTTTTGTATTTCTTGGACGCTTCGATCATCGTCTCGCAGTCCTTGATGTCACGGAATGCGATGACCCCTTCTTTCTCAGCTCCAGGGAGCGGCAGCATGAACGGAAGGGAACCTGTGGCGAGAATCAGCTCGTCGTAGGATTCGACAATGCCGCCATCGGTAACGACCTGGCGCTTCTCTGTGTCGATTTTCGTTACGGTCTGGCCGGTATGCAGCGTGATGCCGTTCTGCTTATACCAATCCCAGTCATTCAATACAATATCGTTGATATCTGCGTCCCCAGCCAGCACGGAGGACAGCAAAATGCGGTTATAGTTCGGATGCGGCTCACTGCCAAAAATCGTGATCTCAAACTGTTCCGGCGCCAGCTTCAAAATCTCCTCCAC
>NZ_JBHSHC010000174.1:0-823 GCF_042652925.1 Effusibacillus consociatus | reverse complement strand
CGGCTGGTGAAGGGAGGTCGTAAGTCCTTGGTGTTGCTTCCCTAGCCTGGGAAGCGAACCCGTAAATAAGATAGATCCCAACGACCAGGTGCACCACAGAATGTCGCTCCTTTGGGAAGCACGCAGGGTAGAATATTAACCAAATGGTTGTTGCACCAGTCCTTCAAATTTGTATCGCCGCAGAAGGAGTCGTTTTATGGACGTTTTGTACAGTCGTTGCTGTGGGCTTGACGTTCATAAAAAGAATGTCGTGGCCTGCGCCCTTACACCCGAGGGGAAAGAAATTCGCACCTTTTCGACGATGACTCGGAACTTACATGAGCTTAGGGACTGGATCTTGAGTAAAGGCTGCACACATGTTGCGATGGAAAGCACCGGTGTTTTATGGAAACCGGTCTATAATGTGTTGGAGCCAGAGAACCTCGAAATCATGGTGGTTAACGCCAAAAACATCAAGAACGTCCCCGGCCGTAAGTCTGACGTCAAAGACGCGGAATGGATCGCAGGGCTTCTCCGACACGGCCTTCTAACAGGCAGTTTCATCCCGAAACGGGAACAACGCGAGAACCGGGAGTTAGGCCGTTATCGCCAAAGCCTGATCGAAGAACGAACCCGCGCAATCAATCGCGTACAAAAAGTGTTGGAAGGCGGTAATATTAAACTTTCTTCGGTTGCCAGCAACGTACTTGGGAAATCCAGTCGAGCTATGCTCGAAGCAATCATTCACGGAGAGAATGACCTCGACACATTAACCGATCTGGCACATGGCAATATGAAAGCCTCACCGGAAGAATTAAAACAGGCGTTGACGGGTGTAATAGGT
>NZ_JBHSHC010000173.1:0-1099 GCF_042652925.1 Effusibacillus consociatus | reverse complement strand
GGTCTTCATCTAAGGCAAGTGAGCCAATACGATGAGTTTTGAATCCATTTTAAGCTGCCATCTGGAGCTGAGCCTGTCGCATCGGGCCCAGTACATCATTGGCATTGTACTTTATTCGTCTCGTACCCAACGTGTGTAGCACACGAATGAGCTTTCCACATAGGGCAATAACCGACTGTTTCTTTTTCAACGGATTTTGACTTCGTGTGGTGTAATAGTGATGCAAGGCCTTGAATTCCTGGTTTTTCGCAATCATCGGCAACACCGCCCGGAACAGCAAGGCTCGAAGCCGGGATCGTCCCCGTTTCGTAATCGTGGATCTCCCTTTCTTTTTGCCGGAACTGTTCTCTTTGAGGTTCAGACCGGCGAGTCGAATGATCTGCTGTCCATGCTCATATCCTTTGAGATCTCCCACTTCCGCAAGAAAACCAGCCAATGTGACGATTCCAACCCCTGGAATAGTGAGCATCTCTTCGCTTCCTGGAATCTGCTTTAGGAGTTGTTCCACCTGCTTCATGATGTCGCCCAGTTGACGTAGAAACAATTCGTACTGTTCCAACAAGGCTTTGAGTTCCATTCTGGCTGCTGCAAGACCTTCTGTAAGCCCAATGGAAGTGGCTGCAGCCGCAACCAGCTTCTCGGCTCTTTTCAGACCTACCCCTCGTTTGACTTCCACTTTCCATCGCTTGAGAATCTCGTTGGCGCCTAACGAGACGATCTCTTTTGGCGTTGGAAACTCTTGCAGTGTGAGAAGAGATGCTTTTCCTTCCCAATCCTTAAACACTTGCGTGTATTCCGGGAAGAAGCGATCCAGCCAGTTTTGAATCCGTCTTTGAACCTGGCCCAAGTTCACCATGACTTTCTCCCGCAAGTTCATGAGAATTCGTAAGTCGGCATAGACGCTTTTCGGGAATTTCGGTTCGGTGTACTTCCCGTTCCGGATTAAATCCGCAATGACTTTGGCATCTTTGTAGTCGTTTTTGGTGGGGGAGTTATCCTCCAGCTCTTTGCTTTTGTTGACGTGATGCGGATTCACCACCACCACTTGAATGCTTTCGTCTTGCAGAAATTCCGCCAAAGGAAACCAGTAGTGTCCGGT
>NZ_JBHSHC010000172.1:0-641 GCF_042652925.1 Effusibacillus consociatus | reverse complement strand
ACAGAAGACATCGAACGCCGGATTCAGGAGATGATCGATGAGAACGAAGAAAAACAGAGGAAGGGACAACGCAAGCAAGTCAAGAAAGCGATTGATATTTTTGAAACGCTGGCGGCCGAAAACGTGGATATTAGTTACAGCACAGTTAAACGGTACGTTCGCGTATTGATGGAGAAACCAAAGGAGGCGTTCATCAAGGAATGTTATGAGCCGGGAGATGTATGTGAATTTGACTGGGGGGAAGTAAAACTCACGGTAAGCGGGAAACTCAAAACGTTTCAAATGGCCGTATTTACACCAGCATATAGCAATTACCGCTATGCTTACTTGTTTACCAAACAAACGACCGAATGCTTCCAAGAGGCGCATGCCCTGTTCTTTCGAGAGGTCGGGGGCGTGTTCCAAACCATGGTCTACGACAACATGAAAGTGGCCGTCAAACGCTTTGTGGGTACAGAGAAGGAGCCGACAGAGGGACTCTTGCAACTATCAATCTACTACGGCTTTCAATATCGGTTCTGCAACGTCTACAGCGGCAATGAGAAAGGCCATGTGGAACGGAGTGTGGAAGTAGTCCGACGTAAAGCGTTTGCTTTCCGGGATACGTTCGAGATGTTAGATGAGGCCAATGCGTATCTGCT
>NZ_JBHSHC010000171.1:0-545 GCF_042652925.1 Effusibacillus consociatus | reverse complement strand
ATGCGAAGAATCATTTGGAACTGTGCGACGGATTTCGCTTCGCACTGGAGTGCTGACGATTTTGAGGCAACCCAAAGAAGCCCGTATTAGTACAGGTCGTGTTCCCTCTTTTGTTCAGTGAATGAACTGTCAAGCCGTTTGCAAGACTGGCATTAACCGCTCCGCTAACTCTCTGATCTTTTGCTGCATCGTTCTGACGATGGCGGCGAGTCTCGGATTGGGAGCAAGCCGGATATGCTGGTACCGGTCGGAACCGACTACATTGCCGGGCACCCGGATCACGGCCCGGCGGATGGTTTGTACTTCACATCGCTGCATCGCTTCCGGCATCAGTGCCTGTTTGAACCAGACCATTAGGTTGTAGGCGATCGCTTTGATCCAACTGAACAGCAGGTTGCGGAGCATGGAATGCTGGCTGTTTTGCTCCACCGCGTAGCCTTCTTTCAATTCGTCGATTCGGTTCTCGATGTTCGCGCGTTCGTTGTACGAGCGAAGTAGCGGTAACGGGTTAAGATCGGCGTTGGTGACAATGGCTTGGAACGAAT
>NZ_JBHSHC010000170.1:0-560 GCF_042652925.1 Effusibacillus consociatus | reverse complement strand
GGCTCCGAGCAAACCCGCTCGGCATCGGTTACGATGCTGAAATCTCAAGCCCTTGGCGGCACGTGGTTGCTCGATCAACTCTGGAAGAAGCTTGGCGTTGGACAAGCGATCCTCAAACGTTTGGCAGACCGGGAGTATCGCATGCCGGTGGAACGCGCGATCTTCGCTATGGTCGCCAATCGTGTCCTTGATCCCGGCAGTAAGCTCGCCATCGAAGACTGGGTCGACCGCGAAGTCGTGATTCCCGGGTTGCCGACTTTCGAGGTCCAGCACGGCTATCGGGCGATGGACTTTCTCCTGGAGTCAGATGAAATCATTCAACGTGAAGTGTTTCATACGGTAGCGGATTTGCTGAACCTCGAAGTCGATCTGTTGTTTTTTGATACGACCTCCACGTATTTTGAGACCGAAGAATCGGAAGAAGACGATTTTCGGAAAACCGGATATTCCAAAGACCATCGTCCTGATCTTCCGCAGGTCGTCATCGGCTTTGCCGTTACGCGTGAAGGCATCCCGATCCGCTGCTGGGTGTGGCCGGGCAACACGTCGGACATGAACGT
>NZ_JBHSHC010000169.1:0-660 GCF_042652925.1 Effusibacillus consociatus | reverse complement strand
ACTCAAATCCGGTCAGGATCTCATAGTTGACCAGCAGGCGGCGACGACGGAAACCGAATCCGTCAACCGTTCCAGTCAACACGGCTTTACGCGCGGCGCAACTTACTACGGGAGGAAATAACCATGCTGAACGAAACGACCATGAACAAGCTCATCAGTATGCGACTCAGCGTGATGGCGGAATCTCTTCGGGAGCAAATGCAGACGCCCTCTTACGCCACACTGTCCTTTGAAGAACGGCTCGGATTACTCGTGGATGCAGAATGGGCCAGACGCAAGAACAATCAACTGGACCGACTCATCAAAAAGGCGACATTTCGCTATCCTAATGCCTGCGTCGAAGACATTGAATATCATGCGGATCGGAAATTGGACCAAGCGCAAATCTTACGTTTATCCACCGGCAATTTTATTCACGAGAAACATAATGTCATCCTCATGGGAGCATCCGGTGCCGGGAAAACCTACATCGGCTGCGCGCTCGGTATTTCTGCCTGCCGTCATTTTCTAGCTACCAAGTACATCCGTTTGCCGGAACTGCTGACCGACCTGGCGATTGCCCGGGGAGATGGGACATATAAGAAAGTGATCGCTCAGTACAAGAAAGTTCGCCTGTTGATCATTGACGAGTGGTTACTCGTTTCGCTAACGATGACCGAA
>NZ_JBHSHC010000168.1:0-998 GCF_042652925.1 Effusibacillus consociatus | reverse complement strand
ACTGCACTTGTCCGGGTTGCCGACAAACCAGGAGGTATAGGTCTCTTTGTCGAACCCGTCCCAAAGAAGGGCGTGCCCTTGCTGGCACTCCGGCCTGCCTTCGGGGGAACAATGTTCCGGAATCTTGGTGTTTTTCTTCAGCTCGGTCACGACGGTTATATCGTATTCGACCAAGGCTTTGTGCTGGTCCTCCGCAAAGAAATAGCCTAAGTCCGCGACAAGATATTCTGCTTCGAGGCCAGGAATTTGCTTGAGTTTTTCAATAAGCGGCAAGAGTACCTTGATGTCGGCTGTATCATTGGGAAGGATAATCGATAACAAGACCAACGGGCCTTTCGATGTCGGGCACACAATGGAATGTTTCCGGTAACCGATAAAATACCTGTTTTGGTTCACCTTGCTTCGCTGAACGCAGCATGTCGCGTCCGGGTCAGATAAGGTCGCCGGACAGGAGCAAGCCGCTTGATTTTCGCAGCGGCAGCGCTTTTTCTTATACCCATTGACTCCAGCATAAACCGGGCGGGAGTCAATTCCAACCAAAGTGGGTTGAAGAAAATCCTTAAGTTTTAAGGCTTGGGCGATCAAATCAAACAGGATCTGATAAAACAACTCCGGACCGACCGTGTTTCGGAAGTTGCTTAAACTGCTGTGACAAGGCACATCTTTGATGGCAGGCGTCATGATGAAATTACGCCAGGCTTGATTTTTAGGGTCTCTTAGCTGCTTGACTAACTGACGGAAGGAAGTGATCTCGGGCCGTGTGAAGTACAGGTAATGCATACGGAAATACGTTCTCGGATCTACTGGCGGACGGCCGCCGACCTTATACAGAACCTTGACTTTTTCGAGTACGCCATGATCATCCACATGATCGATGTAATCTATGAGTTCAGCATCAAAGCCGAGTGTGTTATAGTAGTGGTAGGGTAGCAGTTCTAACTGCAAATCCATGAAAATACACCTCGCAAATTGGTATTTTGGTGGTTAGTCACTTCCAA
>NZ_JBHSHC010000167.1:0-545 GCF_042652925.1 Effusibacillus consociatus | reverse complement strand
GCCTAGTGCAGAAGGTACGGTCGGAATCATTTCCACCTGGATTATCGCCGCTTTACGGAATCAGACATTCTTCACACTGACTGAACTTAACGCGGCCATCGCTGAAAAACTCGCAGCGTTTAATAAGCGCCCTTTTCAGAAGAAGCCAGGCAGCAGGCTCAGTACGTTTCTTGATGAGGAGAAACATACCCTGCAACCGCTGCCAGTTTCCTTGTACGAATGCGCCACCTGGAAAGTCGCCACCGTACAGTTTAATTATCACATAGCTGTCGACAAGATGTATTACAGCGTCCCCTATGAATATATCAAGCATAAAGTAGATGTCCGCATCACCAAAGGTGTCGTCGAGGTATTCTACAACCATCATCGCATTTGCTCTCACCCCAGGCTCTACGGACGTCCTGGCCAATATCATACGGTCGCCGATCATATGCCGGACAAACATAAGCAATACGTTCAATGGAATGCTGAGCGCTTTGTGTCATGGGCGCAGCAAGTCGGTCCTTACACCACTGTAGCAATTCAAGCCATTCTGGCCGGCCATC
>NZ_JBHSHC010000166.1:0-2127 GCF_042652925.1 Effusibacillus consociatus | reverse complement strand
CTGACATCTGTTCAACAAGGCGGTCAACGGCATTATAGGAAGCGGTGATTTTTACGCCGTTTGGCAGAATGGATTCCACCAGGTCTCCCACCTCGTTATACTTGTAGGTGACAGATCCCATCCAGGTGTTCGCTTTGACCATGCGATCCATCCGATCGAATTCATATGCGACCTGTTTGCCGTCCGGATATTTGATGGACGCCCGCTTGCCGGTTGCCGTATATGAGTATTCCATGCTTTGGCCGTCAAAGTTGGTGACCTTCGTGATCCGGCTGAGAGCGTCAAAATTATAAGTAGTGACACCCTCCGAACCTTCCATCTGAATCCGGCGGCCAAGTTCATCATATGTGTTTTTGACCTGGCTGCCATCGGGATAGACAATACCCGTCAACAAATCGCGGATATCGTATTGGTAAGCCTCTTTCTCACCATTCTGACGGGTGTGTTCAACGAGATTTCCGTTTCCGTCATAACGGAACGATTGAGTTTGACCAATTGCATCGATGACGCTGGTCAATTTCTTGCGGGCATCATACGAATAGTTCGTGGTCTGCCCGTTTGCATTAAGGATCGACGTGAGATTGCCGACCGGATCATATTGATACTCGGTCTTGTTCCCCAGCGCATCCCTCACCGCAACCATCCTGCCGAGCGGGTCATATTGAAACTGGGTCTTATGCCCGTTCGGATCGGTTTGGCTGATCTCTCGGCCAAGCAGATCATATTCGAACTGCGTTTTCGCCCCGGTTGCGTCAAGAATCTCCACCAAGCGGTTGCGTACATCAAACGCATACCGGGTTTCGGCCCCTTTTGCGTCGATGCTTTTGATCACATTTCCGTTTTCATCTCTTTCGAATTTCGTTGTATGACCATACGGGTCCAGAATTTGCGTCAACCGTTGGGCTTCATCGTACAGGAACGAGAATTGAGCCCCGTTCGGTTTCTCCACCTTGCTGATCTGACCGTGCGGGTCATAAGTCAGACGAGTGGTATTGCCCAGCGCATCTTTCATAGACACGATATGGCCAACCGCATCGTAGCTGAACAAGGTTGAATTTCCTTTGGCATCGGTACGGCGGATCATGTTCCCGTTTTTGTCGTACTCAAAACGGGTTAACGCACCGGAAGGATCGGTGATCTGCTCCATTTGCTGAAGCACATTGTATACGAACTGAGTTTTTGCACCATTCGGTTTGGTGACAGACTGAATCTGATCGTTTGCCGTGTATGCAAGGGAAGTCGCAGCCCCGGCAGGATCGATGACTTTCACGATTCGATCCAAGGCATCCCGCTCATAACGGGTTGTGTTCCCGAGAGCGTCTGCAATCGACACCAATTTATCGGTTTCGTTATACGACATAGCGGTGCGGTTGCCCAGTGCGTCAATCACGGCAACCAGGTTGTTCGACTTGTCAAACTCGTACCGGGTGGTCTTTCCCAACGCATCGGTAACCGATTGAAGGTTATTGTTATTGTCGTACTCAAACGACGTGGTTGCACCTGCAGCATCCGTAATCTTTACAATTCGATCCCGGATGTCGTATTCGATCTGACTCGAATTCCCTTTCGGATCGATTACCTTGACAAGCCGGTTGAGGCTGTCCATTTCATATTGTGTTTTGTTGCCCAATGAGTCTTCAGAGGCCACCAAATTCCCGTTGGCGTCATAAATAAACTTGGCAGCATGATCGGTTCCGCTCGTCTCCTTCACCAGGTTTCCGGCCTTATCATAGGTGAGGGAGACTCGGTTGTTCAGGGGATCCAGAACGGTGATCAAGTTCCCCTTCTCATTATAGTCGAAGCGGTAGATGCTGCCATCCGGCTTGACCATGGAAGTGATGAGATTCTTGTCGTTATATGAGAATCTGGTGGAATCCCCATTGACATTCGTTGCCGAAATCAGGTTTCCGCACTGGTCGTATTGGAAATACGTCGTATGCCCCGCTTTGTCTGTGATGCTTTGCAAATTATCTTTTTCATCATAACTTTGACGGGTGGTCTGACCTAACGCATCTGTTGTGGCAACCAGACGGTACTTTTCATCGTAAAAGTACAGAGTCTTGTTGCCTTTCGGGTCAGTCATAATTGTTTTCCGCAGTACAGGGTCATACTGGAAAGAGTGCTTGT
>NZ_JBHSHC010000165.1:0-1184 GCF_042652925.1 Effusibacillus consociatus | reverse complement strand
TTCCTTATGGCTTTTGAACTGGCGGACATCCAGTTCGGCCAATATTCCGGAAGCAAAGATGGGACCGATGCCGGGAACGGAATCCAGCGTTTGCGGAATCGTCGCCAAGTGATCTTCAATACCTTTGCGAAGTGCCTTCAACTGCTCCTGTACCGTGCGAATCACGCGGATGCTGGAAGCCATAGCGAGATTGACAGAGTCCGCCATCGCTTGCGGCAATCGATACGAAGAGCGAGCAGCCTTTTGCAAGGCACGGGCGACCGCCTCAGGATCGTCGAACCGGTTCTTGCCGTGCTTCACAAGGAAGTCGACAAGACGTTCGACGGACATCTCTGCAAGTTCTTCGGCCGATTCGAATTCCTCTATGACCGCCAGCGAGGTAGCCGACAGTTTGTTCCTCCGAAACGGTCCGGTGATGGTGTAATCACTGAACTTGAGAAACAAGTTGGTCATGAGGAAGTTGCTTTCCCGGGTCAAATCCTGCATCAGGTGGTAGCGAGCACGTGTCAGGCGCTGCAACGCCATGAGCGGTTCGCTCCACGTGAACGGATGCGGAAGATGTCCGGAACGGAGCTTGGCTGCAATGAACCAGGCATCGACCCGATCGTTCTTGGGGGCGTCCAAGTAGTGCGACTTCTTGAACTCCTTGATGAGACTGGGATTGAAGACGTACACGTTCTTACGGCGGACGCCGAAATCCAAGTGACGTTGGATGTACATGGCGGCATGGGTCGAATAACAGCCAGTGTGCTCAAGACCGAAGAGAACTTCTTCCGCGTGGTGTTTGTGCACCAGCTTGGTGATGCGGTCCTGAAACTCCAGGATTCCGGGACGATTGTTGGTGACGGTGAATCGGCTAACAGGTCGTTTTTCATCGTCCCGGGTCAAACAGCAAACCGAATTGGCTTCGCTGCCTACATCAATTCCGACAAACAAGGGAGATGGCATGGCAAATCACCTCCTTCGGTTGGAATGAAGATGCCTACGGCCTTGGGATGTCCCTGGGAAACCCATGAACGACAGCCTTGCGAGCTATTGGAATACACCGGAAGTCATCGGTGCACGTGCCTCCCTCTGCTTGCAGGAGGGATGACTGGCCGGGAGACAGTCAGCGTGTAGGTCTATTCCATGGGGCCAGGGGAACACTCTTAATTCGGAAGACACCCTTGTGATGAGGGGCAACG
>NZ_JBHSHC010000164.1:0-738 GCF_042652925.1 Effusibacillus consociatus | reverse complement strand
CATAATAAAAAGAGGTGATCCTATGGAACAGTCCACCTTGCTGAAAGAAAAAGTACAGGCTGGTTTTATGGTAGAACGAATGGAAGATATGAATGAGGAGTACTGCCAAGCTTTAAAACAAACCTTGACGATCGTCGGGGATACGGAATTATTAAGTGTCCCTCCTTTATTGACGGTGTATGATCAGGCGCCAACGTTAAGCCAGAAGATTACGGCGCTAGCCATTATGCAGGATGAAATTGGTCACGCTCACATCGCCTATCGACTGTTAAAGGACCTGGGAGAGAATACGGAAGCATTGGTTTTTGAACGTCAGGCCAATCGTTGGAAAAATCCGTATGCGTTTGATTTTGAATTGTCAAACTGGATTGAACTCGGCGTGTTTAATGCTCTCTTTGATCGTGCCGGATATACCCTGTTGGGCGATGCTCACGAGCATACCTCTTATGGCCCGTGGAAACGCGCTTTGGTGAAAGTGGATAAAGAAGAGTTGTTCCATCTGCGGAATGGGGAAATCATCATGAAGGCCGCAATGGAAAATGCGGAAACAAAAGAGCAGGTTCAACGGGCAGTGGATTGGATGTTTCTGATGGCCCTGGAGTTTTTCGGTGTAGCGGATGAACTGAAGAGTCGTTCTACACAGTTGGATTATAAGTTGAAAGGAAGAACGAACGACGAACTTCGTCAGAAATGGCTCTCCACCGCGGTTCCGTTCTGTGAGTCCATCGGGGTGAACGT
>NZ_JBHSHC010000163.1:0-520 GCF_042652925.1 Effusibacillus consociatus | reverse complement strand
GTGAATCGGGAGAAAACGGTGGTGGACGAGGCAAGGAGAGTCAAATTTCTTGGATTCTCGTTTTATCAGCATAAAGGAGAAACGAGAATCAGAATACATCCGAAATCCATTGCAAAGATGAAAGCTAAAATAAAGGAACTTACATCGAGAAGCAATGGAATGGGAAACGCGGAAAGAGCAGAGAAGCTTAGACGCTATATCATGGGGTGGGTGAACTACTTCAAAATAGCGGACATGAAGAAACTGCTCCAAACCACGGATGAATGGATGAGAAGGCGGATCCGCATGATCTACTGGAAACAATGGAAACGAGTGAAAACGAAGTTCGAAAGGTTGAAATCGCTCGGAATCGAAGAACAGAAGGCATGGGAATACGCAAACACAAGAAAGGGCTACTGGAGAACCTCCAATAGCCCTATCCTCTCAAAATCCCTCGGAAATAACACCATTAAAGGACTCGGATTCTTATTCTTTTCTGATTACTATCGACAAGTAACTACGTGAACTAAGGAACCGCCGT
>NZ_JBHSHC010000162.1:0-2854 GCF_042652925.1 Effusibacillus consociatus | reverse complement strand
CCGTATCTTAAGAAAGGAAAAGGATGCTTCCATGGTTCGTGTGTCTGTTGGTAGCAGACTCACCGGAAGCATCCCACTCTATAGCTATGGTCATTGTAACAAAGTATGAGTTGGTTGAGAAGAGCCCCGGTGTTTTTGGTTCGGTGTGCAGAAGTGGTTCCTTGTTCTTGCTGCGGAGATGAGCTTGTTGTGATTGGAAGCCGACGGCGTAAGCTGGTGAATAGCTATGGTGAAAGCCGTCAGCTCATCATACGGAGACTTCGTTGTTTGCAATGCCTTCGGATTCATCATGAACTTCCAGACTGCATCGTGCCGTACAAGCGTTACGAGTCCGAATGTATCGAGCAAGTGGTTTCAAAGTCAGAAGCTCCATCCGTTGCGGCGGACGACTCGACCCTGCAACGCTGGCGGCGTTGGTTTCGGGAGCAGGCGGCTTACTTGCTCGGATGTCTTTCGTCCATCGCCATTCGCTTTCACCAAGACCCTGTGGAGTGTTTGTCCACCTCTTCACAGTCTGCACACCATGAGATTGGACACTTTGTCGGGGACGCCCCCGGTTGGCTGGCGAGAATTGTCCGCCCCATCGCCAATGCAAATTTATGGGTACATACCCGTTCTGCATTCTTGTCCATACCTTCCTTGCGATAGACTCGTCTCGAAGTCTATCAAGGAAGGTGAAAGGGATGAAAGATCAGAAGAAAGCCGAGGCCATCGCCGCAGAGCGGATGCAGCTTTTGTCGCCGCTTTTGGTCGAAGGACTCGACCCGGCCAAGGCCAGGGAAATCAAAGTAAGGATTTGTGAGCAGACGGGACTCTCCGAGCGAACGCTGCGCCGGTATTTGGCCAAGTACCGGCAGGACGGGTTTGCCGGTTTAAAGCCCAAAGGCAAAGGTCGACCATCGAGTCCAACCATCCCGCCAGATGTATTGGAACAAGCCATCCTGCTGCGCCGGGAAGTGCCAAGTCGAAGCGTGGCGCAGATCATTCAAATTCTGGAATGGGAAGGCCGTGTTCAACCTGGCGAAATAAAACGCAGTACATTGCAAGAAAAACTCGCAGAGCGCGGCTACAGCACACGTCATATGCGTATGTACGCCCAGTCCGGCGTGGCCGCACGGCGCTTTCAGCAGCGTCATCGCAACCGGCTGTGGCACTCAGACCTTAAGTACGGTCCGTACCTACCTATCGGACCGGGCGGCACCATGAAACAGGTGTTTCTGGTGACGTTTATTGACGATGCGACACGCTTTGTGCTGCATGGCGAATTCTACCCGGTCATGGACAAGACCATCGTAGAAGATTGTCTCCGTAAGGCCATCCAGAAGTTTGGCGTGCCGGAAGCGGTCTACTTCGACAACGGCAAGCAGTACCGCACGAAATCCATGACACGCATCTGTTCCAAGCTTGGAATTCGGCTGTTGTTTGCAAAGCCCTATTCGCCGGAAGCAACAGGCAAGGTGGAGCGGTTCAATCGTGTCGTCGATGCGTTCCTGAGCGAGGCGGCATTGGAGAAGCCGAAGACGCTGGAGCGGTTAAACGAACTGTTCCAGGTGTGGCTGTCGGAATGTTATCAGAACAAGCCGCATTCGGCCCTGGAGAACAAGTGTAGCCCGGAAACGGCGTACCGCAGCGACAAGAAAGCGCTCCAGTTTGTAGATCCCGTCGAACTGGCGAACGCCTTCCTGCATTGCGAAACGCGTAAAGTGGACAAGTCCGGCTGTATCAGCTTCATGGACCGCAAGTATGAAGTAGGCCTTCCATTCATCGGCTGCACGGTTGATGTCGTGTTCGACCCGGCAGACATTTCGGAACTCACCATCGAGTACGAAGGGCATGCGCCGTGGACGGTGCGGGAACTTGTGATCGGCGAGCGTGCCGGTAAACGTCCGCCACTGCCGGAGCATCTTGGGCCGCAACCGGCAGATACGTCAAGGCTGCTCGCTGCTGCAGAAGAGCGCAATCGTGAGCGGAAAACGCAGCAAGCTCCAGCGGTTGCCTACCGTCGGGTGAGTAAGGAGGACGGCCATGTTTAAGTCGTTCTACGGTCTCAGCCGTTCCCCTTTCTCACGAGACATCCCGACGAGCGAACTGTATGCATCCGTGATGCTGGAAGAAACGCTCGGGCGACTCGAATATGCCGCTGAGCGTCAATGGTTCGCTGTCGTTACCGGCGACTGCGGCACCGGCAAGACAACGACCATCCGGAAGTTCACTGAGGTGCTCGACCCGGCGAAGTTCAAGGTGCTGTATCTGTCGGACTCCAAGCTGACGCCGAGACACTTCTACAAAGGGCTACTCGAACAGCTTGGATGCGAGTCGAAATTCTACCGAGGGGACGCCAAGCGCCAGCTACATCGGGAGATTGAGTTGATGCGCGGCATCCACGGACTCCAGCCGGTTGTTGTGGTGGATGAAGCTCATTTGCTCGACCGCGAGATGTTGGAGGAAGTACGCTTTCTGCTTAACTTCAGAATGGATGCGCAGAGTCCCATGGCGCTCATCCTTGTTGGGCAAAACGAGTTATGGGAACGCCTCTCCCTTCAATCTTACGCTGCGATCCGCCAGCGTATTGACCTGCAGTGCAAACTGTCACACTTCGACCGTGCGCAAGCAGCAGCCTATATAAAGCGACATATGGCCTACGCCGGTGCGGAGCATGACATTTTCTCGGACGGGGCGATTGACGATATTTACCGCTACTCTAGCGGTACGGCCCGGCTCATCAACAAAGTATGTACGCACTGCCTGATCTATGGCGCACAGAACAAACATCGAATCATTGACGATCATATGGTCAAGCGTGTTATCCAGGGAGAATTGTCTTGATTCTCCCTGCTTTATCACCATGGGATGG
>NZ_JBHSHC010000161.1:0-1277 GCF_042652925.1 Effusibacillus consociatus | reverse complement strand
TTTGTATTCTTAAGTTACAGGGATATCAGCACACTACAAATCACGCGGAGGTGAGTGGGCCGCCTCATTTATGAGGTGACCGCATTTTTATATGTGTGGATTGCCTTTCCAAGCACAAATAAGTGTCGCTTCGAGCACGCAGACTTATCTTTGTATAAACAACTCGTTTATTGCTGGGCAATCAGTCCCTGCTGACTATCTCTGTATATCCTAGGAAAGGAACTTCCCTATGGCTTTAAAAATTGTTTACCCTGTCTGTTGTGGAATCGATGTTCACAAAACCTTCGTGGTTGCATGTATCGCTTCCACTAACAGTCAAGGCGTCACGACTTACAAACGTCATCGCTTTTCAACCTTTACCAAAGGGCTGCAGGAGCTGTTACAGTGGCTTTGTGAGAATGACTGCAAGGATGTGTGTATGGAATCGACCGGGAAATACTGGATCCCCGTATTCAACATTCTAGAACATTCCTGCAACATTACGCTGGCTCATCCGAAATACGTTAAGGCCATTCGCGGCAAGAAAACGGACAAAAAAGATGCCCAGTGGATTGCCGATTTGTTCAAGCACGACCTTGTCGCGGGAAGCTTTATGCCTCCCTTGCCGATCCGGCAGCTCCGTGACCTGATGCGCTACCGCTTCAAGCTGACGAACTTTTCATCGAGCGAGAAAAATCGGCTCCAGAACAGCTTGACGGTTTCGAACATTCAGCTTGGAAATGTCGTTTCGGATACGTTCGGCAAAAGCTCCATGAATATTATCGACAAGCTGCTGGACGATCCGCTTGATACGTCTTTTGACATCGAACCGCTCATTCACGGCTCCATGAAAGGGAAACTGCCTGAACTGAAACTTGCGATTGACGGACTCATTACACCCGAGCAGGCTGAAAAAATCAAGGTCATCAAGCAACACTACGAGGACATTGAATCCCGCAAAGCGGATTTGGAAGCCATTATTCTTTCCCTTGCCGAGTCCTACTCCGAAGAAATCAACTTGATCTTGACTGTTCCGTCCTTCAAAAACATCTTTTCCGCCATTGCCGTGGTCTCGGAAATTGGTGTGAATATGGACGTGTTTCCGACAGCCAAGCATCTTTGCTCTTGGGCAGGACTTACACCTTCAAATGATGAAAGTGCCGGCAAGAAAAAGTCAGTACGGATTTCGAGAGCAGGCATTTACATCAAGCCTCTTTTGGTACAGTGTGCCACCGCTGTAGTCAAAAGCGAAAAGCATCCCGAAATCCGAAACCGCTACTTACAACTGAAGAGGCGCA
>NZ_JBHSHC010000160.1:0-4818 GCF_042652925.1 Effusibacillus consociatus | reverse complement strand
TGGCAGACTACGGAATCGTAGGCGACCTGTTTGAAGTGGTTCCGGTTCTGACAGAAGAATTGAAGAAAGTGCTGGTCGAGTAATAGTATAGACAGGAGCGACTCCACCTAAGAGCCATTGTGTGGAGTCGTTTTTGTTTTTTTGTGCGATCATCGCTTTTTGTCCATTTGTCATGTAAACTGGGTGTAAGGAAGGAGATGGGAACAATGAGAAAATCATTGTTGTCACTGTCACTGATTACGGTTTTGCTTGCAGGATGCTCGGACAAGACGGTCGAGAATACCCCTGCCACCAGCTCTGCACCTAGTGATTCCCCTCCGGTTTCGGTCCAAAAGCAAGCGGACAGTGAGGTCATTTTTCTGGAGAAAAAGGATCTTACGGGTGACGGAAAACTTGAAACGGTTTCCTTACGTGGCTTGGACAAAGAGAATTCAAATCAGACTGCTTTTAAACGGCTGCAGATTCGTGTAGAAGGGGAAGGGTGGAATCAGGAAGCCTTGATCGAAAGCGAGTCTCCCGTGAAACCTCTCGATTTGGCCATCCTTGACTTGACTGCCGACGGTCACAAAGAGATTGCCGTGAAGACGGATCGCGGAAGCACCGGCAAAGGGATTGTTCAATTGACTCTCTTTACTGTTTCTGCGGATCGGAAATTGGAAGAAATGAAGTTTGACAACAGCCGGAATCCTGAGTTTCGACTGCGACTTTTGAATACCAATCAATATGAGCTGCTGGATCCGCTATTGAATAAGGCCTGGAAGCTGCAGCTCGAAGAAGAAAAAGTAGCGGCAACCGGGAATCCGGGTATGTCGGGACAAAGGCCGGAAATTGATCTTCCGTATGAATGGAACTGGACGGACGCAGATAACGATGGAAAGATCGATTTGATATCAAGACGCGCGGTTTGGATCGCAAGTCATTCCAACATGTTGTTTGATGTGCAAACAGTTTATAAGTGGGACGGAAAAGTATGGAAACCTCAAGGGTATACTCTTATACCTGAGAAGGGTGTGAAAATCGTAAACTGACTCAACTTCAGAAACTCTCATTCGGTTGACATAGAGCCGGAATGCATGCGAAGCTAATTTTGAGGTGATTGCCATGCAGTGGCCCTGGGGAAACGGATGGGTGCTTCTTCTGTTGACAGTGGTCGTTTTGGTGGTATTGGTTGCTTGTACCCCTGCCGTAAAAGAGAAGAAAGAGCAGAAAGAGTATGTTGTCACAGTAGAAGGAACCATCATGAAGGTTCTGGAGGATGATACGGATACGAAGGGCGGCAAACACCAACGACTTTTTGTCCGTGTGAACAAAGTTTTGGATAATCCGGAGGACGTTCGGATTGAAAGGAAGGAAGACATTTTTGTTGCAATCCGTTACGGGGACAAGGACGGTTTTCCACAGCGGCTGAAAGAGCTGGATAAAGGAGAAGGAAAGCGCATTGAAATTCGAGGGCGCTATATCCCGAAGGAGCAGGCAGTGGGCAATGAAAAGAAGTCCGTGCTTCATTTTACACACAAACCTGTAGGGTATATTCGGTTCGATAATAAAACACATCGGTAGAAAACGGTCATCGGCAAAACCGATTGACCTTTTGTATTCCTCTACGCTGACATGACGGATTCCTCGATTGACATGAAAAAACCTTACCATATGGCAAGGTTTTTTCGAGGGCCAGTTAGCTTACTTTGTAAGCCATCGCACCCTATTGTTGCTCCACGACATGCTTTTTTAAGTCCTTAAAGGAGTCTTTATTGTTGGTTGCCCATTCCATTTTATTCTTAACGCTTTCGGTGGCTTCTACCTTAGAACCTTTAGTTAATTCAATAACAACTGGGAACAATTCTTCGTTTCCGGATTCAACCTTTTCCAGGATGAATGGTATCGCGGGTGTCCCTAATTCCAAAAGACGCTTTGCTTTTTCATCGGAGCTCACTTTGGAATCAGAAGCAATTGCATCAACGGTAGCAGGAATGGAAGCTAGATGCTTCTTCCATTTAGAATTAAAGTCCTTTGCAGTTTCCCATTGAGAAGTTTTCTTCAGATCTACCTTCGCGATACGTTCAATCGCGATTGCTGTAATGTACTCTTGCAGACCGTCATGTTCACTTCGAGACAACTTTTTGTGTAGGTACGGCAGTGCATCATTACCTAGATTGATGATTTCGTTGAAGTCGTCATTGCCTTGAATGTAATCATAAGGATTCGAACTTGAGGCTAACTCCGATCTTAAGGAGATCTCCTTATTGATTTTTTGAGCAATGGAAGCAAAATTATTATCGATCTTCTTTTCAATGGAGGCACTCGTATTTTGATTGATTAACATTGTTACAATAAAACTACAAATGAAAAGCGTTAGAAATAATTTCTTCACTTACACCACTCCTTCTTTTTGTTATTGTTTGGCGTATTTACGGTAAGCATCCCCATAAACGCCGTTCGACGTGTAAGGCGACCAACCTTGGTGTTGCAATAGTTCAAGCTGTCCCCACTTTGCGTTACTATATGTGGTGCCGTTAACCGTATCCGCGAAGCGACCAAAATGTCCAATAGAAGAGGAAGTACCGTAGGAGATTATTTCGTAGAATGCGACATTTTGACTATCCATGCCTTGACCATATTTATAACCTTTATTATACAAGTAGGTATCAACTTGCGAACTAGTTGGGTTGCTAGACCCCCAAGGCCAAACCCAACTGCTGTAATTCCCTAATGCGTATGCGAGACAATTGTATTGCGAGGTAGCATCTCCTAACCAGGCATAATTGTAAGCTACTTTAAGATTGCTATTAAGTGTAGATGCCGGGGTTGTAATGCCTGCAAGTGCTGTTGAAGAGCCAGCAACAATTGCAGCTGCTATTGTTGTTGCAATTAATGCTTTTCGCGATTTCAGCTTAAACAAAATATCCACCTCTTCCTTAAGAATATGAATTCAATCACATAGTCAATTCGCTTTGATGATACAAAACACCTTCCAGTTTGTAGAAAAAATTTTTACTTTTTAGATTTTTTAAGTTTTATTCTAACGCAATTGAACTTTCTGTTAAATATACTAGCTACAATCAACAGGATGAAAAACGGAGTATTTTGTTACCGGTAATTGTCTCAGCGTATGTTCTCTTTAAAATGTGGTGGGATCCCTAATTCCACTTATCGTGATCATATTCATATTTGCTTATAGTAAACAAATTGTATTTAAAAAGGTGCCCCTGCAAAAAGAGGGACACCATTCACAGATGTTAAATATGAAGACTTGAACCTATTTCTCTTCGATTGTCACCGATTTGATGATCACTTCCTCTTTCGGCACACTCATTTCTCCATGTAGATCGGGGCCGACTGGCACGGAGGAAATGGCCTGGACAACATCCATCCCTTCAGTTACTTTTCCGAATACGGTGTATTTGGGTGTATGCTCAAGACTCCTTACCCCATCGCCGTTCCCGATGAAAAATTGGCTGCCGTTGGTGTTGGGGCCTGCATTTGCCATTGCGACAACTCCAGGTTCATACGGGTATTTTGGCGGAAGTTCATCGTCAAACCGATATCCCGGGCCGCCAGCTCCGTTTCCGAGCGGATCTCCCGTTTGAATCATAAATCCTTTGATGATCCGGTGGAACCGAATGCCGTCATAGAACTTGTCCTTTGCCAGGAATACGAAATTGTTCACGGTTTTCGGAGCTTCTTTGGCATGCAGTTTGATCTTGATATCGCCTTTGCTTGTATGAAGAGTCGCGGTGTAGGACTTGTTGGGATCAATCATCATGTTCGGAGCCTGTTTGTATTTATTGTGTTTGGATGCGGTCGGCGATTGCTGAGGGGCTTGTCCCTGCTGAGGCTGCCCTTGCCCGGGAGCGGGTGTCTCACTCTGCTTTGTTCCGCACCCCGTTATCAGGCCGGTGGCAAGTAATGTGCTGAGTGTAATCAGTACAATTTTCCGATTCATTTTTCTACCTCCTCGTACAGAACAATACCACGAAACTGGAGAATTGAAAATTTCATCAAAAAATTTTGATTAAGGGATTTCCAAAATTCGCCGTTCGGAATATACTACCAATAGATCAAAAAAAATTGATTAACGGGTGAAGCAAATGAAAGAACTTCCTATGTTGCAATCATCCCCTCTTCCCGCTTTTGACCAGTACGAGTTGAAGTTCAAAGCATTGGCTGACAGAAAGAGACTGCAAATACTCCACGAATTATGGGAGCGGGGTAAGACGTGTGTTTGTGACTTGACTGAAATTGTCGACATGCCCCAATCAAAGCTGTCCTACCACCTGAAGATACTGCTTGATGCCAACTTGCTTGTAAAAGAAACGATCGGTACTTGGAGCTACTATCAAATCAATCAAAAAGAAGTCAGCCACTTGTTGTCGGAGGAGCTTTGCTGTATTTTTCGTCCAAATGATCAATGTTAATCGAATTTTTATTAGCCCAATTTCTGGGGGATAAATCAATTTTTTTTGATTAATAAATCAAATTTTCTTGATCAAGGAGGACGTAAGTCTGAAATCCTTAGCAAATGCACGTATCCAAGAAAAAGCGCATACCAAATAAGCCGTACACAAGACGACTGAAAGGAAAATAATGTATTTTATTTGAGAGGTGAGGGAATCAGGCTGTTGACTCCATGATTTGGTAACCTTGCGCTTTCGCCAAGGCAATCGCTTGTTCAACCGTAATTTCACGGTCTACTGGACGAACGTCGGATTTTTTATACAAATCAGGGTTATAGGGTTCTTTGTTCTTTAAGAGTCTGTTTAAAAACTACGTACTGAATTAAAATTCTGAACAAAATCTCACCAAGCGGAATTCCTTTTA
>NZ_JBHSHC010000159.1:0-2379 GCF_042652925.1 Effusibacillus consociatus | reverse complement strand
CGTCTTGTGTACGGCTTATTTGGTATGCGCTTTTTCTTGGATACGTGCATTTGCTAAGGATTTCAGACTTGATATTCTCCAAATAATAGTTTGCTATTTCTCGTCTTCTCTGATTGTCCTTATCTAAATACTTTAATTTGACCCTTAAAACAGCTGCTTGCAATTCATCTAACCTGCTGTTGACACCTTTCACCAGATTCTCATATTTTTTATGGGACCCGTAGTTTCTTAGGGCAAACAATCTGTTAGCAAGATCGCTATCATTGGTAGTAATTGCACCAGCATCCCCTAAAGCACCTAAATTTTTGCCTGGATAAAAACTAAATCCACTTGCATCTCCGAGATTACCCGCTCGTTTGCCGTTATACAGTGCTCCATGTGCTTGTGCAGCATCTTCAATTACTTTCAGATCATATTTTTTTGCTATTTTGTTTATTAATGTCATCTCGGCGATTTGTCCATACAAATGTACGGCTAAGATAGCTTTTGTCTTGGTTGTAATCTTTGATTCTATTTCACGAGGATCTACATTATAGGAGTTAATATCCGGTTCCACCAGAACAGGGGTCGCACCGGTAGCAGAAATAGCCAGGATTGACGCAATGAATGTATTGGATGGGACAATGATCTCATCATCAGGTCCAAACCCATAAGCTCGTATTATTAATGAGAGTGCATCAAGTCCATTTGCTACACCAATACAAAATTCAGTCCCACAATATGCTGCAAATTCCGATTCAAATGATTCAACTTGTTGCCCCAGTATATACCAACCACTCTCCAAAACCCCATTGATCGCATCTTGAATTTCTGTAACATACTGGCTATTCATTGCTTTCAAATTCAAAAATGGAATCATCTTGAACACCCTACCAATCAATACTGGTTAGATTTCTCTAACAATTTGATTCTCTAACGTAAACTTTTGCTTACATTTGCTGCAGATGAGTCTATCCCCCAAATCCTCGCCACAATTACAAATATAGCCTCTAAATTTGGCAGGGTTCCCAAACCAAAGTGTATTATTGGGTATATCCTTTGTTACTACGGAACCAGCACCGATCATTGCATATCTGCCAATTTTAATTCCTGCAATTATGGTTGAGTTCGCACCGATCGAAGCCCATTCCTCCACTACTGTTTCAACAAATTTCTCAGGATATTGTTTTGATCTTGGTCTTATGTCATTTGTAAAAGTAACATTAGGTCCAATAAAAGCGTTATCAAAGATTCTTACTCCGTCCCAGATATACACTCCCGACTTAACAGTTACGTTATTTCCGATAATCACATCATTTTCAATAAAAGTGTGATCGTTAATATTGCAGTTCTCACCTATAAACGCGCCTGGGAGAACATGAGCAAATGCCCAAATTCTTGTATTTCTGCCTATGTTATTTGATTCAACTAATGCGTTAGGATGAGCAAAATACATCATCGGACGCACCCTTTAAAAATTCACTGTAATTTCGAATATAATCACTCTCGTCATAATAATCACTTGCTAGTACCATCAACACACAATCCGGAGAAAAATCATACATTTCACGCCAAATCATCTTATCAAGAAAAAGACCTTTGGTTGGCGAATCAAGAATAACTGCTTTTTTGGTGCTTCCATCGTCCAACAATACTTTACAAGAACCACTGGTACATACGAGGACTTGTTTCAAATCCTTATGCGCATGACACCCTCTCCGAACATCCCCCAGTGTATGAAAAATGTAATAAACTCGCTTTATTTCAAAGGGAAGATTTTTATTACCTTCTAGTGAAACGAGTGATCCTCTTTGATCTCCCATTACTTTAAAATTATATATTTTTATTTCCATTTTCATTGCACCCTGTTCTATACAGTCTATTTACTCTCCCCATTCCCCATGAAAAAAAACATTCCATGTATGCATACACTTCGACAATTTGTAAATACTAATAAAGTAAAGCTTCGATATCTCAACAATCACTCTGCTTCTAATGACAATGCTTCAGCAGAGCTGATGAAAGCAAAGCATGATCCTCTGTTTACTGCATTACACTACGTTTCACATTGACCAGAAAACCGAATTGATTACTATGATTATCAACCGTTAACCAAGGAGGGGAGTCCAATCCGTACAGACAAAACATTTCGATTGACCCGATTCCTGCTGATCTTGCTCTGGATGACCTTACTCTTTAGTCTCTCGTCTCAACCGTACACGACTCAGAGTATTCAACCGTTTTTAAAAGAAAACTTTACACAGGAAGCTTTACGAGACAAGCTCCCAAATATTACGTTCCAATATCACACGTCCATAATCGATGCCAAGGCTCTTAAGCCCCGTAATCAAGTTGGACAACCTCCGAAATAAGAGCGATACTATACGTAGGAGGATTGAT
>NZ_JBHSHC010000158.1:0-52283 GCF_042652925.1 Effusibacillus consociatus | reverse complement strand
TGGCTCCAATTCGTTAACAAAGTGGCTCTCACTGATTAACTCACTGGCCTTATGGCAGTGAAATATTCAGGATGCAAAAACGCAGCAAAACTACGTCGAATTCATAGCTGAGAATGGGGCAAAACATCAGATCTGGATGGAAGATCAACAGTCCATGACCATGCTTAGAGATCTGGTCAATAAGTACCGGTTGATTGGGATTGCCGCGTGGCGAAACGGAATGGAAACAGCCGATATCTGGCCCGTATTTAACGTCTATCGGTAAAGGCAAACAAGGAGCCCCCGTCGAAGCCGGTGACTGGGGGCTCTGTCTATTGTTTCTGTATGGGGATGCCAGGAGCATAGTAATAGGGAGGAACTTTCAGCCAATAATCACTAGAGATGCATAAATATTGACAGACTTTTGCCATCTGACTTTGAAACACAAAAATCCTTAAGTCTCGCAAAAAACCATCTTCAAAGTACCTTGAAAACGATAAGCCGTATTCAAACACTCGCTGGAATAAAAAAAATAGAAGTCGACACCCCCCAGCCTACAACACATGGAAAAACACAAAACGAAATTTTCCCATTTTCCTCGTATTCATCACTTTACTCTTTGTTGTGAATTCATTTTGATCATCCCCAGTCACTTACAGTAAGCTCGGTGTTAGTCTTTCTTGGGAGATCCCTACTCTATAGCCCTCCCAACTACAAGTTCAAACTGCGACTTTGTAAGTAGAAGTTGGTACTTACTCTTGCTGTAGTCAAGTTTAGCTTTATTAAGTGCGGAGCGCATGTTTTCAACATCCATGGAGGAAGCCAATCCATTCTCGTATTGCAGTTGGATAATTCGCAGGCTTTTCCCCGCTTTTTCCAGTTCCTTAGCAGTGTATTCCACATTTTTATTGACTATTTTGTAATTTGATAATGCTTCCATAACGGATCGCTTTATCTTTCCAGTCTCATTTTTCAGTTCTAATTCTGCAAATTGCTTAGCCACGATTTCTGCTTGCTTGATTACTTGTTCTTCCTGTTGGGATTGTTGCTTTTGTTGTTTGATCTGCTCAATTTGGTCTTTAATTTCTGCTGATTTTTGTTTTATTTCTTCAATTGCTCTTTTCGCCTGTTCGGTGTCTTCTTTAGACAGCTCTTCAAGTTGTTTGGTGAGTTCGGCGTCTTGACTAACTAAATCTGACTCCTGTGTGTTATATGAATTAAGAACAGATGAATAGTGTCGTGAAATTTCATTTATTCTAATATCTGCTATCTCTAGGGCAATCTGTTTTTGTTGATAATTGGGGTTATGAGTCTTCACAATGGAAACCCATTCATCCAAAGATTTATCTGTGATGAGAACAGCTCCATTTAGAATCTTATTGGTTAGATTGTATTGCTTATCTTCGGATTCACCTAAAAGTTCGTTCAAATTCCACGTCGTTTTTTTTACTTCCTCTTCTAACTCAAAAACAGATAATTTGGTTTTCGCAAGATTTGTTTCGGCCTCAAGTATTTCTTTTTTTGATGCTATACCGGCGGTATATTTCTTCTGAGTGATTGTCAATTGCCTTTCCGCCCATTGTTGAGCGAATTGGGCACTTTCTAATTGTTCAATAGTTTGAGCTAGATCAAAGTACGCTTTTTTCACTTTAAATCCGACTTCCAATTTAGCGTAATTACTAGCAAGTTGTGACTGTTTGACTCTGAGCTCCGCTTGTTTTGGATTTGCGTATTTTGCCAAATGTGTTTCTAAAGTTGCCAAGGGCAGGTTGTTTGAAGGAATACGAATGGATTGAGCCATTTGATCTGCCACTGCTTTATCGGCTTTAGCCTTTTCAACCTCTAGTACCGCCTTTTTCATCTCATAGCTACTTTCGTAACCTTTTTGTAATGCTTGGTTGAGTGTAAGGTCTGTTGTCTGTTGAAATGCCAGAGGCTGGCTGATTGTTATTGCAAGTGCAGGAAAAACAAACAAATTCATTGGTAACCACCTGACATAATTTTTTTAAAACTTGCTGCAGACCCTAACTTAATCTCTAAGATCAATCTTCTCCAGCAAATAATACAAGATTTTCTTAGATTCTGTAACAATATAAGCTTCCGTAATCATTCCCACTTTAATAGTTGCTTCTTGCCCTTTGTAACTGTGAAGAGGCTTATTATCAAGGGTCGCTTCCGCCAAATAAAAACTTTCCCCCGTTTCCTGTTTCAGGATCGCATCCTTAGCTATTTTTGTGATTGTACCTGTAAGCTCACCATATTCATCGAAAGGAAGAGCCAGGAAATGATATCTAACGCGATCTCCTTCCTTAATTTTGGCAATATTTTTATTTGGCAGAGAAAGCTGAATCTTATATTGGGAGTTATTCTCGGGGATAATTGTTGCCAATTCTGTTCCGGTTTGAATGAGATCCCCTTTGCTAACTTCGGTTGTTACATTAACAATGCCATCGATCGGGGACTTGATCTCACGCTCCTGTATGTGGAGTTCCACGCTTTTTAATTGCTCTTCCAGTTGTTTTATTTTTTCATCTTCATTTTTGATTTGTTCGTTAATCCCGACCAATGTATCCATTTTCAGCTTTTGCAAAGCCACTGTCCGGCTGTTGGAATACAAATAGTCATCCTGATTCGTTTTTCTTAAGTTTTTTTTATACTCTACAAGTTGTTTTTCATGTTCTTCCATTTTCTCTCGAATGGCTAACAGATATTCATTCTGATAGCTATCCAATTCCAATTGCGCAAGCTCCAACTGATTTTTTTCATTCTCTATCTGCTGTCTCGAAAACACCTCGTCCCCCACAGTTTTCATCGTTTCATAGGATTTTTTCTTTTGATCAACAGCGTTTTTCAGTTTTTTGATTTTCATTTCATAATCGACATACTTGTTAAAGTATTCCTTATGTACTTCCGAAAAGAGATTTTGATTCTGCAAGATAGATCTCTCCAGCAGCCGCAATTGGTGTAATGTATCTTCAATTTCAACGATTTTTGAGCTGTAACTGGATTTGTTTTGGGACAGGTTTAAACCGGTGCTTTCCAGCTCCGTTTTTAAGCTTTGGGAATCCAACTGATACTTTAACAATCTTTCGTGAAACTCCTGTTCCCCCTTTACACCCCTGGAAAAGTAATTGTTTCCTTCTTCAACACCTTTTTTAAATTTATCGAGCAGAGCCACGTTTTCTTTTGATTCTTCCAACTGGTCCATCAGCGCTTTCTTTTGAACTTCCAAATCCTCTTTCTCAAGCGCAAACAACAGCCCCCCCTGTTTCACGCTTTGCCCCGCTTTTACATAGACCCTTTCAACCTTTCCTAACACCTTGTTTCGTATCGAACTGACACTGTCATTGGGTCTAACCACTCCTGCTGCCTTTACAACAATCTCTTTTTCCCCGAAATAGGCCCATAAAAATGCGATCGTAATCAAAGCCATCAGAATGTACATAAAAAACGAAATCACCGGGTTCGGTCGAGCCTCGTACAGTTCCCGGCTATCGGTCAACTCGCTAAAGTCTTTTATAATTGCTTTCATTTTCCCTACCTCTATGTTGGTTAATTACGGTTGCATAACAACTTCCAAACTTTTTTCATCTTTAAAATCAGGCAATTGGTCTTTCCATAATTCAAAATACTTTCCTCTTTGTTCCATTAGCTCCTCATGAGTTCCTGACTCAACGAATTCCCCTTGATTCATTACGTAGATCTTGTTACATCTCATAATCGTGCTTAAACGGTGGGCAATAATAATCGTTGTAATCCCTTTGCAGAAATCGTTTACCGTTTCCGCTATTGCCTTTTCGGTAGTGGAATCGAGATTGCTAGTTGCTTCATCCATAATTAAGATATCCGGATTTCGCAGTATTGCCCTGGCAATTGCCAAACGTTGCCTTTGTCCACCTGAGAGATTTGAGGCATTTTCCTCCAACATCGTGTTGTATCGTAATGGGAGCGTATTGATGAAATCATGTGCTTTTGCTATCTTTGCAGCCCCAACTATCTTTTCCAAATCTGTATTCGGATCAATCCCAAGACATAGATTTTCTCTGATTGTCCCGCTGAAAAAGAAGGTATCCTGTGAAATATAAGCAATTCGTTCACGCAACGCATCCAAATTTATATCTTTTATATTGGTATCATTGAGCAGAATTTCCCCTTTTTCATAGGGGTAAAATTTCATCAAAAGTTTCACCAGGGTCGTCTTGCCTGAGCCACTTTCCCCAACCAGAGCAATTTTTTCTCCCGGTTGAATGGTCAGGTTGATATTTTTTAATATCAATTGCCTCGTACCATACCTGAAATCGATATTTTGAAAAGCAACAGTGCCTTTCAACGAGGCGGGTTTTATTTTCTTATCCTCTTCAGGATCTTTTTCCAGGTCCAGATCAAATATTTCACCTAGTCTGTCCGCGGCAACCACTGCAGTCTGCACGGTAGGCTGCAAATTGATCAGATTTTGGATTGGTTCCAAAAAATAGGCCAACAGTGCATTGTAAGTAACCAGTTGTCCTATGCTCAACTTGCCCGTCAGCACTTCGTTGGCACCCACCCAGAGGATGACAATGCCGCCAACCGTCTGAACAAACAATTTGATGGAAGACTGCAGGTTATTCAGGTATCCGTTCTTAAAATAACTTTTTAAGAGTGCGATAAACCTTTTTTCGGTTTCAAAATTCGCCTTTTCTTCAGCGTTATACGCCTTTACGGTTTCGATGCCGTTGATCGACTCCACAATATAGGAGGTCAACAGAGCATTTTTCTCCATTTGGTCCCGATTGACTTTCTCAAACGGTTTGTGAAACGCCCATACAATCCCGATGAAGAGAGGGATCATCAATACAGTAACGCCAAACAAGAAGGCATTTTGGGAATATAAAATAATCCCTCCCGCCATCACCATTAAAATATCGATCATGATGGTGAGAGTAGCACTTGAAATCGCATCTCTTACTTTTGATGCATCCATCAACCTTGAGATGATTTCGCCAACTTTTCGGGTTCCAAAAAAATTCATGGGAAGATTCAAAACATGGTGATAGTAGCCCAATATCAAGGCAATATCGAGTTTTTGACTGAGATAGAGCAGCAGATGACTGCGAAAAGCGTTAAGAATCACCTTGAAGACGGTCAGGAGAATCACTGCGATGGAGACGATATGCAATGTCTTTTGCAATTGATACGGCAGGATCTCATCAATAAGAAATTTAAAATAAAAAGCGCCCAGTATCCCAAAGACCGTATACAGAACAGAAGCGGCAAAAATCCCGAACAGAAGCCGTTTGTGCGGGAGTAACAGACCGAAAAAGCGCGAAAACAATCCTTTTGTTTCGTCATCTTTCTGGAATTTCGGCGCAGGGACCATTAAGATTAAAATCCCTGTCCAGATTTGGTAAAATTCTTCCGGTGTAAGGGTCACGATCCCTTTTGCGGGATCTGCGATGATGATTTTATCCTTTGTAATTCGATGAATCACGACATAATGAAGCAAGCTTTGATCAATGACTACATGAGCAATAGCTGGAAGCGGAAAGGGTTCAAACAAAGCTTCCTGAGTACCTTTTACTCCTTTAGCTGTAAAACCTAGATGTTCTGCAGCCTTTATCATTCCATAAACATTCGTGCCTTGTTTATCTGTGCTGGCTATCTCCCGTATTCTCGAAATGGGTATTTTTAGCCCATGTTGTTGGGAAATGGTAGCTAAACAGGCTGCTCCGCAATCTTTCATATCGTGTTGTTGGATACAGACGTATCTAACAAATAAATTATTAAACATATTTTGTCCTCTCGAAAATAGTTGAAAACATTACAAAATGAAAATCTAACTGACTAATCTAATACAACTACTCCAGACATAACATAGACATTTCTCTGGTTATAAAAACGACAAATAAGTTACAAACCAGAAGATCAAAACAAAAAATTTAAACAAAATCCTCAAAAAGGAATTTTTATATTTTTTATCAATTTTATTAAATACATCCTTGATCAATTTCCAATCCTTGATCAACAGAAGAATCCATACAAAAAATAAGCCTATTACAATTAAAGCGTAAATCAAAGATTAGTCATCTCCTATTTTGAAAAAGTGCATTTCAAATTCTCCCCCGAATATAACAACTTGTTATTACCATCAAACGTACAGAAGGATTGTTTTAATGCGTCTTTGAGCTGTAGTAGGCATATCCAACTACAAAAGAAGTTAGTATGACGCTGATGGTTAAAGTAATAATACCGTGTTTAGCGAAAAATTCTGGGTAAAAAAGATCATATATTAATCCAGATACTCCTAAAAATATAAGTCCATAGATGGTTATCATTACCTTCCGTTTTTTTGTTTCAATATTTTTGAAGTTAATGACTCCAAACACCAAATAAATTACTCCCACAATAATTGTTATATAATAAAACAAAAATATTACCTCCAATTGTAATTAGATATTTATCAATCCATCTCTGCGAATTTTTTAATAAACGTATAAACAGCGCACGTAAATAACGTGCTCAAACATTCGCTTGTTTCATCACTTTCATGGCTGCTATGACTTCTTAAAAGCAGGGTTCTGGTTTTCTTCTTGGAGAATGTATTTTATGGCATCCGCCTGACACAGGCATGTTTTTATGTTACCTATAAGAATTATACATTTACCTCCAAAAGCCTTTTAGTTCCAGAAAATTCATCGAGGAAGAGATTTTATTCTCTTCCTCGATAAATTTTCTTAACTTTTAATGTGAATAAGCAACGTTAGAGCCATAAATGCCCGCCACAATCATAGCTGTTCCTACTCTACCTGCAGTCTGTCTTAAAGCAAAACCAAGTGCAGGGTTAGCAATACCGGCAGCTGCCACTCCTCCCCAAACAGCAACCCCGAGTGCTACCCGCCCCCAGTTCACAGCACCTCCATCAATCATTTGCATTTCCTCTTGATTCAATTCTTGCAACATTTCATACACTCCTTTTCAATTTTATCAATTAATTTATCCAATCAATAATACTCCCCTAGGATAAAAGCTCAAGTATTATTGATGTCGGATAAAATTAATCATTATATAAATAAATAATCATTAATTTAATATACATGTATTACGGTATTACATAAACAATAAACAGTTAATTCAATATCGTTATAGTATAGAAGGATTAACTCCAATATAAATATCGATTATTGGTTCATTACCTTGTAATGTATGTATATCATTTAAGTTCATATTGTAAGCCGGAGTAATTTGCTGTAATTTATTTTGTTGCAAAAAATCAGTCAATTCATTGTAAGTATTTTCTATTTGTAATGGATCACCAATATATCTCGCATAGACCGCATGAACTAAATGAAACAACGGTTTAAAAGTATATTCATGTGGCATATCAATTTGTTTATCAATTGGAATTAGGAATTCGATATCTAAAATTTGTTCTTGTTGATCATTCTCAACACCAAAGGTAGCAGTTATCATAGGACCATTTTTCTGTACGTTGTTCTGTTGAAGAAAATTAACAAACTTACCTAATTCCAAGTTAACCTCTGACTGTTTCATTTTCTTTCGAAACGAAGCAACATTTTCAAATCTAATGCTTTTACCTGTTTCAATTTGGATAGCATGGTTCACTTTTATCCCTCCAGAAACCACCTGATCTACTTTCAACTAACCACTACGGTTACGAGAACACGCAAGATAATTATGACGTATATATCAAATCGGATATTTTTCTGTAAAATAACCTTTTCTGACTCAATGATTGAATCATTGTATTGGAGATTGAAAGTTTTTTCGAGAAGTAAAAACGGATTGAGCCTTTGAGGCTGGTTTTTAGTCCACTCTTTTCATCACTTGAGTTCTCCAGATTTAGAAAAATTTCTAATATCGCAACCAATTTGATTCTACCGTTTAATTGGTAGATTCAGTAAGTACTATCTTTTTCTAGTACCTTCAAATTATTCCCATCTCCTTAGCTTTCTGCCCTACTTCCTTACTGCTTTTTTCTCCCAACTTCCGAAGTATATTACTTACATGGACTTTGACTGTCCTAATAGAAACAACCAATGTTTCTGCGATTTCTGCTTGCGTGTAGCCCTTGTAAATAAGGCCGATAATCATTCTTTCCGTGGGGGTAATCAGGGACTTGATCTGGTTCACTTTATATTCTTGCTCCAGATGCTTTAACCTGGTAAATTCCGTGCGAATTCTTTCGGCGACACAGGGACGAATCGGAGAACGATTGTGGTATGCCGCCCGAATAGCCTCCGGAATCTCTTCAAAATTGGTTTTGATTATGTAATCGATAGCACCAGCCCTGAATGAATCAAAAATAATTCGATCTTCCTCCATTGAAGTAAGCATGATTACTTTTGATTCGCACGACTGATGAATTTGCTTCGCTGCCTCAAGTCCATCAAAACGATTCCCCAAAAGGATATCCATAAGAACAACATCCACATCCAACTGTTTAGCTAATTCTATTGCCTCTTTCCAACTGACGGTTTGTCCCACGACTCTAATATCTTCCTGTGTCGTGAGAAAATGGGACAATCCCCGCAGCCACACCGGGTCATCTTCAACCAACAAAACATTGATCTGTCCCATTAGCAAGACCTCCTTAAGCTTCAGTCCACTTTCATTTCGGCAATTTGATAAAGACCGTCGTTCCTTGATTTTCTTTACTGAGAATTTCGATTGATCCTCTGTGCATCCTGATAACGTTATAACAATATGACAGACCCAAGCCAAAATTCCGACTGGAATCTCCTTTCGTCGTGAAAAAGGGATCAAATATACGAGGCAAATTTTCTTTCGAGATGCCTACCCCAGTGTCTTTGATTTCCACTACAACGTTCTTCTTGCTTTCCAAGACCCGGATGGTTAACTTTCCTCGATAGGACATTGCCTCGAGAGCGTTCGATAGAATATTGTAGAAAACTTCTTCAATTTGGTCCTCATCACAGAGTAACAGAGCGCTTGATCCATAATCCCTTACTACACGTATTTCTGTAAGAAACGGTCCTAGAGTACGCAAACACCGTTCTAAGATTTCAATTAAATTGATCATGTCCAAATACAAGGTTCTCTCTTTGATTTGTTCCTGAATCCGATTCAATAAAGAATAAATATGCTGTTGGGCATTCAGGATCACCTGTATGTCTTCCGTCAATTCTTGTTGTGAGCAATCGACCGCAAAACGTTTAATCTTATCAGAAAACAGCTTGATTTTTCCGAGGTCATTTTTTAGTGCGTGATTTAACATGGCAGTGCCCGATGTCATCGTTTGCATCTTATGAGTCAGTTGCTGCCTTTGAAAGGAAAGTTGAATTCCCAAAAATCCATGTCGAATAATCGACACAAGAAAAATGACAAAAGAAAATACAATAATCCACGTATTATATCTCCACTGATCTTCTACTCCGAGGCTTCGCAGGATAAAATTTGTCATTAATCCAAAAAGAATGGGCGGTATAAACACGAGATTGGTATAAAATCTGTTTCGTTTGAGAAACGGGTTTGTTTCTTTAAAGAATGAGTACATCAATAAATACACACCGAGCAATATATACGGAGCAACCCATAAAGTGGCGGTTGCGTAAGGTATCTTCAAATTCGGATAAAATGGATTAAGTAAAAACATAAAGAAGATGGGGAAAAGAAGACTCCAAGAAAGCAGTTTCTTCCGGTTTTTGATAAACAGTTCTGAATAGCTTACGGCAAACATTAAAAACGTGTAGGGTGTAAAATGTAGGGTGTAAAATAATGAGATATAAAGGAAAATGAAATCGCTGCAAAATTGAGAAGGTTATCGATTGGCAAGTTGTAGAATAACGCTTTCAAATAAGGACGAATCGTTTCATCGATAACTACAGAAAGACCTCCGGCTCCTCCGCAAAAGGCTGTTACACTCGCCCATCGAGTCGATTCTCTTTTTGGATCGCTGTAAAGTAAGATCGCCCCGCTCGTCCACAAACACAAAAAAAGAATGAACATGTATTCTTTCCCCTTACCCGCTTATCAGTGAATCTTCTATTCACCGATCCTTTCTTTCACAAACCGTGTGACATCTTCCGCAATTTTCCTTCGATACAACACAATCCCCGAATGTCCACAGGATATAAAAATCGTTTCGGATGATTCCAAGCCGTCCACAATGCCTCCGAGTCTTCCTTCCGGATATATTGATCGTGAATTCCTGAAATAAGTAAGATGTTCTCTTTTTTTACTTTTGGCTGCCAACAGCTTGGTTCCAATACTGACCAGCATTTTTTTAGTTGCTCATATGTAAATCCATGTTGTTCGAAATCCTTCTTGGTATACTTCCCAATTGGTGTCTTCCACACTTCGTACGATAAACTGTTCGCATACATCACCGATACAAGAACATCAATCTCTTCTTCCACTGCAGCTGAAAGGTTCGCGATCAATCCCCCCAAGCTTACCCCAATTAAAATCACTTTACCGCCGTAGTTTTTCTTAAGCCATTTAATGAGCGCACGGATTTCGATAACAGCTTGTCTTACGGACGCCACCGAACGGCCGACATTTGCACTGATCATATATTCCCCGCTGTAAAGTCCTCCCGAAGTCCGTTCAAAGTGATAAGGCAAATGAACAAAATACATGTTATTCCCCAACTTCATAAAGCGCTTCAGAAAGATGTTTTTTATTCGGTCCAAATTGTCCATTCTCCAACCATGTACAAAAATCACATGAACAGGTTCCTCTTCTGTTTCCTTCATGTAATAACTTCCGCTTGCGATGTTATTTGACGGATCTTCCGACTTGATTTCACTTTCAAAAAAATATCGGCCTACCCGGTACTCAAGGTTTTGGGAATCCAATTGCAATGTAACGTCAGGTAAACGAGGGAATGAGTAAAAATCTTCCGTTCTCTCAATATCCACCCATACTTGCTTTTCGCCCCCCTCATAAAACTGGGAGGTTCTACTTTTCTTCAAATGAAGCAGAAACAGCCCCATTTGATCTATTAATTTAGCTGTGTATTTGTCCATCTTTCCCCACCTATCTTGTGCACCAGTTCATTTATGTAGCTAAAATCCGTTAATGTCGCTTACAAATTATCAACCCTCTTTATAAAAGAGAAGAATGGGGTACAATCCATATAAATTTAAAGCAGTTTTTTAGTCTAATAATTTCATAAATGAACATGCAATGCCCAGAAAAATGATTAACTCGATGGTAACCAAACAACAAATCACTACGCCTTGGTTACAGAAACAATTCCAATTCAGGTAAATTGTATATAAATTCTTACATAACATTACAAATTTTTCAAGATAAAAGTTCCGCAAAAAACCCACGATCAACCGACCGTGGGTCAACTTCAATTTTTCACTTACTTACAAAAACCTGCGATGCGACTTCTTCCCGTCGAACGTAAACAGTACCGGCCGGTTTTCCAATACGGTCTCGATATGGACCGGGTGCTGTTCAGTCCTTCAAGAAGGCCGTTTTTCATCTTGGTTTGAAACCATCTGAGGATCCCTCTCTCATGTTTCCGGATTGTCTATGCGACATCTGCCATGGGCTGTAATCGACTACGGTTGGCCCGCTGAATCCATTCCGCAAGGGATAGATCAGCCAAGAGCATGGACACGCTCCAAAAGTCCTACAACGCCAGCTTCAATCGGTATACTTTGCCAGTCTTAAGATTCATGTCCTACAATCGCATCAAGTTCTCCCGATGGGGTTCTGACAGTTTGTCAGCATTGCCCAGCCACAAGTACTTGCTTTTTTTGAGCTCGGGTATTCCCCGTTGTTCTTCTCGCCGGACTTGATCTACCGCTTCGTTGACCAGGTCAATGAGAGTGAGCCACCGCCACAGCTTTCTTCACTTCCGCACAGCGGGCCGGCTTCGGAAAGATTTTATCCGGGTTGCACAGGTTATCCGGGTTGAAGACACGCATGATTGCAACCTGTGCATCGAGTTCTTCCCGCGTAAAAATTTTCGTCATGTCATTTTGCTTTTCAATGCCGATTCCGTGCTCCCCTGTAATACTGCCGCCAACATCCGCACATGCCTGGAGAACCTCGGAACCAACTTGAACAGCCAGCTCCGTTTCACCCGGAATGCGTGAATCGAATAAAATCAGCGGGTGCAGATTGCCATCCCCCGCGTGAAACACGTTCGCGATTCGCAGGCCCGATCGTTCACTAATCTCCGCAATTCTCTGAAGCACCTCCGGCAAACGGCTGCGCGGAATCACTCCATCCTGCACGAGGTAGTCGGGAGACAGATTGCCCATGGCTCCAAAAGCGGTCTTCCGGTTCGACCACCACAGGGTTCGCTCCTGTTCATTCCGGGCTACCCGCACTTCCCGCACGTTATACCCTTTACAGATCTCCACAATCTGATGGGCCGTTTCTTCCATTCCCGCTGTCAGCCCATCCAGCTCAATAATCAATACGGCTGCCAGATCTTTCGGATATCCCACTACGTACGTTCCCTTTTCAACGCCTTCAATCGCCAGTGTATCCATCATCTCAAGCGCACCGGGAATGATTCCGTTCGCGATGATGGCGGAAACGGTTTGACTGGCATCATCGACCGAATCGTACAAGGCAAGGATCGTTTTAACCCCTTGCGGTTTTTTCAGGATGCGGACAAAAATCTTTGTTACGATCCCCATTGTTCCTTCCGATCCTACAACCAGTCCTGTCAGATCGTAACCGGGCATATCGGGAACTGTTCCACCCAGTGTTACGACTTCTCCATCCGGCAATACCATCTCGACACCCAACACATGATTGCTTGTGACTCCATATTTAAGGCAGTGGGGTCCTCCGGCGTTCTCCCCAACGTTCCCTCCAATTGTGCATGACATCCCGCTTGAGGGATCCGGTGCGTAATAGTAGCCTTCATGTGCAATCGCTTTCGTCAGCCGCAAATTGACGTGGCCGGGTTCCACCACAGCAATCCGGTTTTTGAAATCCACCTCCAAAAGCCGATTCATCTTCACCAGACTGATAATGACCTCACCGCCAATCGGGATCGCCCCGCCTGACAGTCCTGTACCGGCTCCGCGTGGGAGAAAAGGGATTCGCTCCCGATGAAGCAGTTTCACTACAGACGCCACCTGTTCCGAATTATTCGGAAAGACAACCGCCCGGGGCCGGCTTTTGTGGATTGTAAATCCGTCACATTCATAGGCGAGTAGGTCATCCGGTTTGTGGAGGACAGATTGTTGGCCCACTATCTTTTGCAGTTCCGCAATTAAACGCTCCTGTTTCATGCCCCTTCCCTCCCGCGAACCAGCTCGGGTTTCGGACTTTCTTCCCGTTTGACTTGATGAGCAAGATCCGTTTCCGCTTGGTATGCTTGGTCGAGCAGGGAAACGGTGTGTACGACTTCCATTTCGGCCCCCGTGCGAAGGACTCCGACGGAGATTTGCATCATACAGCCGGGATTCCCCATTGCAACGCAGGAGACTCCGTCCGGCAGGTCAGCCATTTTTCGCTCCAAGAGAGGACCGGCAATTTCCGGGTGAGTCAAATTATAAATTCCGGCCGAACCGCAGCAGCGGTCCGATTCCCGCATCTCGATCAATTCCACTCCGGGTATGGAACGCAGGATCTCTCTTGGCTGGGACCGTATTTTTTGAGCATGGGCAAGGTGGCACGCGTCGTGATACGTTACTTTGACATCAAGGCGGCCTTTCGGCACTTCATACCCCACTTCCACAAGAAATTCGGAAATATCGCGGATCCTGGCCGCAAACAATTCCGCCTTGTGAACATAATCCGGATCAGAATGAAGCAGTTCCGGATATTCTTTAACGGCAGCCCCGCATCCTGCCGCATTCATAATAATGTAGTCAACGTTAGCCTCAAGAAAAGTATCAATATTGCGGCGAGCCATCTCCTTGGCTGTTTCCCGTTCCCCCGCATGAACCTGCAGGGCACCGCAGCAGCCTTGCGCTTCCGGGATCACCACGTCGAACCCATTTCGGGCAATCACACGTGCGGTGGCCATGTTGATGTCCGCATACAAAACATCCATCACACAGCCGAGGATCAAACCGACTGTTCCCCGTTTGACTCCAACAGCGGGAAGTACGGTCGGAAGTGCTTCACGGGATGTTTTCACTGGGACTTCCGGCATCGCCGCCTCCATCTCCTGAAGATGCTGCGGCAGGAGTTTCATGATGCCGGTGCCGCGAGCCAATTTTTGCAGCCCTGACTTCTGATAGAATCGAGTCAGTTTGCCAAGTTTCCGCAGACGGTGAGGAAAAGGAAAGATTTGTTTTAAAAAGGTGTTGCTGATCATCCCTTTCATTCCGGTCAACGGTTCCGCTTGGCGAATTTGTCCGCGAGCCTCTTCGATCAATGCCCCGACCTGAACTCCTGAAGGGCATGCGGTTTCACAGGCCCGGCAATCCAGGCAGCGAAAGACGGGATCGACAAAAGATTCATTTATGTCCAAGCGGCCTTCCGCAACCGCCTTGATCAGATAAACACGTCCCCGCGGGGATTGCGCTTCATTTCCCGTCTCCTGATAGGTAGGACACGCATCCAGGCACAATCCGCAATGGACGCACACCGAGAACTTATCCGGGTCCGGCGGGTCTGGCCATTTATAGTTCGACTTCGTTAACATTTCTGCCAGTTGCCCCTGCTTATCCATCTCAGATCCCCCCTACAAATCGTCCGGGACTTAGAATTCCGTTCGGATCGACCGTTTGCTTGATTCCTTTCATTAAAGAAAGCCCACCGCGAACCGTTCCCCAAACTCCCAAATCCTGCTTCAGGTTGGGGGATGCATGTTCGATCACCAAATATCCGCCGTTTGCTTCGGCCAACTCGCGCAAAACCGAAGTTGTTTGGTGAAGCCTGGTTGCTGCTTGCGGTGCTTCCATCTCGTTATCTTTCAATTGAATACGGAGTGTCGCGGTTCCCAAACTTGCCGAATATTGAATTTCCACGCCGCGGGAGGAGGCCTCCTTTTCATACAAGTCAAGGAGTACCGTCATCCGAGGAATTGGAAATCCGGCTCTAACGGACAGTACTTCAGGATCGGTCTGTCCCCATTTGCTCCGATACTCCAACCAGAATTGTTCCACCTCATCGTTGACCAAGGTTGTGAAGACAATACCACGGCTGACTTGTTCAGCCATCTCAAGAATTCGATCCGCTTGGTATTTGGCGGCACTTTCCACCTCATCCGAACCAACCGCCAAATGGTAAGAGACTGTCCCACCTTCAGTTGTCCGGATCAGTTCCAATGCGCTGGGAACACATTCCGATGCGAGAATCCGTTCGGCCAACTCAATCAGTTCACCGGGACGAGCACTCGCAGCAAGGATCAGCTCCCGATGTTTCGGGTAAGGCCGGAGTTTCAGTGTGACTTCCGTAATGAATGCCAATGTCCCTTGGGAACCCACAAACAGCTTATTCATGTCATAGCCTGCAACATTCTTCACCACTTTACCGCCGCTCCGAATCACTTCACCGTTTGGGTATACCACCCGCAGGCCAATCACGATGTCCCGCCAAGACCCGTATAATACACGCTCCGGTCCGTTTGCGGCAGTTGCAACAAGCCCGCCTATCGTTGAGCCCGACAACGTGGGAGGTGTAACGGGCACGAATTGACCGGAAAGCTTCAGAAACTCCTGCACCTCCGAAAAAGGGGTGCCCGCTCTCACGGTCATTGTCAGGTCGCCTGCGGAATGTTCAACGATACCGGCAAGTCTTTGGGAAGACAAAAGAATGTCCGCATGTCGCGGCATCGCTCCGATATGCAGTTGCTGCCCATTGCCAATTGGAATCACGGATAACCCGTGCATGTTGGCATATTTAAGAACCGCAGAAACCTCCTGTTCGCTACCGGGTTTAACCAATAACAAATCCGCGTCTGGAACTCCCAGTTTGTTCAACAGCTCCTCCGGGCACTCTGAAACAAACTCTCCACCAATCAAATCTTGCAGCTCTGCCCTGGTCTGCAGGAAATCTTTCACACAATCTCCCCCTTGTACAACGAAAAGAAGGCGCTTACATAATGCCGGTCACTGATCTGCCAAAGAGATCGGATCACCGGGTGATTACACCTTTTAAAAATATTATAAATTATCTAGTAAATTATGACCAGAAGCTTTTTGGTCATCGGCATGAAAAAAGACCTGTTCCCGAAAGAACAAGTCTCGGTTTCGATCATTAGCGAAACAGTTCGATCAATCCAAGCACCAAAATGACAACTCCCAGCAGGAGAGACACCCGACTAAAAGTGCGGGCAATTTTATTCATTTGGATCCGCTCGTCTCTCATATCCAAATATCCTGTTCCGATCAGGAAGATTGCAATGGCAATACTCCACAGGGCACCTTGCAGTTTACCTGTGAAAGCAAGCCCTAACACAATCACAATATAAATCAACAATCCAATCCGCGCCATCTTCATCCTGATAACCTTCCTTTGTTCATTCTCTCTTACATCCCGACAGTCATGTCCGCACCTATAAATTTAGACTATATCCCGCTTGGGAGCAATAACCACCATGCGGCTTATTTGTATAGGCAGCTAATTTTCAGGGGATATTGAAGCCAACGTTACAAAAGGAGGGCAAACACATGAGTTTACTCGATATTCTAAATATTTGCAAAATTCCTGGTGATGAAAGCAACCTGGGGAGTGACGTTAAAACACACGATGGCCAAACACGGATGGTTGAAGATCCCTCCTTATCTGAATGGTTGACAGAAAAAAGCTTCCTCTATACCCCCGTAAAACAAAACCACTTCCCCCCACTGAAGTGGTTTTTGTTTGCCCGAAAAAAAATTTCCGTCCACATCCACTTTGCTGTTGTTTTTCACAAACTTTTTAGCTAATACTGGGGTAGTAAGAAATCATTGTCCGTTTTATACAAGGAGGTTTCTCCAATGAGTACATTAGCTGCGGATGCTCCAACCTATCGCAAGCTGTTGTTTATTGCAGGAATAGGTTGGCTGTTTGACGCGATGGATGTGGGATTGGCTTCATTCATTTTCGCCGCTCTTTCAAAGGACTGGAAATTGACCACTGAACAAATTTCTTGGTTAGGCAGCATTAATGGAATCGGAATGGCGATTGGCGCCCTGCTGGCCGGGGTGTTGGCCGATCGGATTGGCCGAAAACCTGTTTTTATCTTCACACTGCTCGTGTTCAGCATCGCCAGCGGCCTTTCCGCCTTGGCCACAACGTTCGCGGTTCTCGCCCTGCTTCGTTTTTTCATCGGTGTTGGACTTGGCGGTGAACTTCCCGTTGCCTCCACACTGGTTTCTGAAAGTGTACCCGCAAAGGAACGGGGCCGCACCGTAGTCCTGCTTGAGAGTTTTTGGGCGGTCGGCTGGATTCTGGCGGCCGTTGTCGGATACTTTCTGATTCCTGCGTACGGGTGGAAAGGCGCTTTTTTGATCGGCGCGATTCCGGCACTCTATGCGGTCTATCTCCGCTGGAACCTGCCCGATTCCCCCCGCCTGCAAGCTCCTGCCGGAAAGGAAAAAGAGAAACGGTCTGTATTTCGAAATATCGCAGCTGTCTGGTCGCGTGAATATGCCCGTCCAACCTTGATGTTATGGATCCTGTGGTTTTGCGTGGTGTTCTCTTACTATGGAATTTTCCTTTGGCTGCCAACGGTCATGCACTTAAAAGGGTATGCTCTCATTAAAAGCTTCGAATATGTATTGATCATGACTCTTGCTCAGCTCCCAGGGTATTTTAGTGCCGCTTGGCTGATTGAGCGTTATGGCCGCAAGTTTGTGCTCGTCAGCTATCTTGTAATGACAGCCGTTAGTTCATACGCTTTTGGATATGCGGAATCGACTGCCGGTCTGATCATTTCGGGCCTCTTCCTGTCCTTCTTTAATCTTGGGGCTTGGGGAGCTCTTTATGCTTACACGCCGGAACAATATCCGACTTCGTTTCGTACGACCGGGGCCGGAATGGCGGCTGCGTTTGGCCGAATCGGCGGTATCTTGGGTCCTCTGGTGATTGGGTACCTTGCAGCGGCGAAAGTCTCGTTTCCCGTAATCTTTAGCGTCTTCTTTACAGTAACACTCATCGGTGCGCTTGCTGTTTTACTTCTCGGGCGCGAAACACGGGCACAGGAATTGGTGGACTAGTTGAGGTATCTGATTTTTTTGTTGACTGTTGGGTTGCTCGGGTGGTTTATATACACCCGACAGGAGGATTTGCTGCAAATGCCCGGCTATCTCCAACGGGTGGGATTTGGTTCAGCTGCCGCTCTGTTGTCTCTTGAATTTCTGTTCCTGCTGCTGGTTGCACAGTCGAACCGGCTTGTGTACCGGTCGATTGGCGTACGAAACCGACTGTTTGATCAGCTGCAGCTGCTCTTAGCTGCGGGAACCATTGAGAGGCTCCTGCCAAGCGCCGGGGCAGCCGGCATGGGTTCTTATGTCTGGCTGGCCCGCAGGCGCGGCATCGATGTCTCTGACTCGGTGAAGATGACAGCGACCACCTTCGTGCTGGGATATGCACAGATTGTTCCGCTGCTGCTGATTCCCATTTTTTATATGGACACATTTCATTTGCCACCGGAGCAGTCGAAACTTTTAATTGGCATTTCGGCGGGATTTGTGATTCTTGTTATCGGATTGGCGGCATGGATCGGCTCCAAGGAAATGAATTCCCGCATAGAAAAATGGGCTTGGCTTTCCCGCTTCCCCCGCGTTCTCGCAGGGATTGGCCCGATCCATGACCATGTGCGCCTGAGTTGGCGGAGGCGCAGGAAATTGGTTGCTCCGCTTCTTTTCTTGTGGGCTCTGTATCCCGTTCGGATTGCAATGCTGTGGGTGTGTTTTCGAGCGTTTGATTCAACAGTCTCGCTGCCGCTGATCTTGACGGGCTACAGCGTTACGATTCTTATTTCGTTCTTGACGTTTCTGCCTACCACACTTGGCGTCTTTGAGCTGACGATGGTGGGAACGCTCTCTGCACTTGGGGTAGCTACCGATCTTGCAACCGCCGTTACGGTGTTGTATCGTCTAGTGACCTATTGGAGTCCGATTCCGTTTGGACTGTTATCATGGTGGAATCTGCAAAGGAGGTCTGGAGCTTGAACAGAAGACCCGATTCAGGTTTCAACGGTTACGAAGATCCGATTGGCACTGAAAAGGCAGGACTTGCTATAGCAGGCGGCGGTGTTTCCGGTTCTGCGGCAATTGGAGTGATTCAGGCGTTAGAAGAAGCAGGGATCACGATCAGTCATATTGCCGGCAGCAGTTCAGGGGCTATGGTTGCTGCTCTTTATGCGTATGGATATTCGGTGGACGGGATGAAACAAGTGATGCCCCGTTTCACCAAAAGGCACCTTGATTATGATTGGAAAGCGATCCTGGCTCGGTTTCTTCTGCGTCGTCCGCATTTGGACGGATGGATCAAAGGAACCCGTTTGCAATCCCTCATCGGTGAATTAACCGAATGGAAGAATGTGTCCGCATTTCGAATTCCTTGCGGAATCGTCGCCACAGACCTTAGACAGGGAAAACCGCTCATCTTTTCGAAAGATCCTGTTCCAGGGTTTCCGTTCGAGTCAGATATCACAATTGCACAAGCGGTTCAAGCGAGTTGTTCCATTCCGGTGATTTTTCAACCCGTGAGATGGAAACAATACATTCTTTCTGACGGGGGCGTGTCTATCAACTGCCCGGTACGGGTGGTGAAGGCTTTGGGCGCAGAGCGCGTAATTGCCGTCGATACCGTGACCGCTTTTGCCAATAGCGATGTGGGACAACTGCGGTCCGGCCTTTCCATTTTTGCACATGTAATTAATTTGAACCTGCGAGATCAAATGGCCCGGGAGCACGAATGGGCCGACCTTTCTCTCCACCCCCATGTCGGTTATGTGGGTGCCCTCGATTTCCACAAAGTGCAGCAGTGTGTAGAAGCCGGCTATCTATATACCAAACAACGGATTGATCAGGTGAAGAAGGTCCTTGTCAAATGACAAGGACCTTATCTCCGTTCGCTCCGTATTCGCTTCAAATCCTCATAGTACTCTTTCAGTTCCTCGTAGAAATGGTACAGCGCCGCCCTCGAAACAAACTCCAGGCGGTTTTTGGGAAGTTCCATCTCTCTGAATACTTGATCCAGAAATTGAATCGCTTGATCCGCCAGCTGAAAATGTACCGTCTTGCCGCGAAACACCCGTAATTGAATCCGCATCAGCACATCCATGAACCGTTGGATGTGCGGGATCGCCTCCACCCAAACGCCTACCTTGTCCAACGCCTTATTAAGAATCAGGATATGGGATGCCAACAGCTCCATTTGCTGCAGTGTCTGGATCGCCTGCTTGGCTTCGATTCCTTTGCGGTTATAAATCCATTGGTCTTCAAAAATCAGCTCCGCATAGTGACGGGCCTCCTGCATGTACTTGCGGACATCTTGTACCTGTTTGCCATACTCTTCCTCTGACAACCCTTGTTCGAGATGAGTCAAGTTATTGTACATCAGGTAGATCAAGCCCCGCAGCATTCCCTCTGATCGTTCAATCAGTTCTTCCAGCTTTTGTTCATAACGCGGGACTGCAACAAGATTCACAACTATAGAGCAGCCGATTCCGATCAGAACGATCGAAACTTGCTTTAGGGCGTGCACGAAAAGCTCCCCCTGAAAGGTAGAAAAAGAATTGATGCCCGTGACTAACGACAGCAGGATTGTATTCCGCCATCCTAATTTCAGGTGGACGGCAAACAAAGCGTACACCAGCAATGCCCCGAACAAAGGGTGAGTTCCAAACTGCAGCGCGACCAAGTTTCCGCCCAGAGTACCGATCAGGGCAGAGACCACCTGATATTTTGCCAATCCAAAGGAACGGGCCATTGACTTTTGCGTTGCCAACACCGCAACCAGCGCGGCATACGTATACCCGGTAAAATCAAGTAAAGAAGCAAAATACAAAGCCAATCCGGCTGCAATCGATGTTTTTGCCACACGGGCTCCCAAAAACAGTTTCATCAAATGTGTCATCAAATCACCCAGTAAGGCTTTTCGACACGTTGAGAAGAAATCCTTGCGATCAACTTGTTTTATTCTGCCGGCGCCGCATCTACAGCAATCTGATACGCATCAAAAATCGCTGCCTGTTCCTCCGGATCCGTGATTCCGACCAGATACTGCTCATCACCCTCCCCTTCGACCCGCATCAAGATCGTTTCGTCCTCAGCCGACAAAAGAGCATAAACATTCTCGTCCATGTCGAACAGCGCCTCGATTGCATACTGTTTTTCACGTCCCTCTGCGTCCTCAATTGTTACGTAATCCCTCACATCGTTTTCCGCCATATGGATCACCTCACTGAAAGTCTACAGCGATACGTTGCCCCGAAACCGGACGAATTATAGCTACCGTCCATTTTTCGATTTGTTGGGACCCCCATCCAATCAATTCCCTGCATCTCCTCGTACACTAGTAGAAAGTTTGAAAGAGGTGATATTTTTGCTCACTCTGCATTGGATGCTTAAACACAGCGGAAAGATGGACACACACCTGAAAAGAGCCCTGGTTCATTCTTACCGTCCGCTTCGAAAAACCCCCTGTTTCTTGCAAAGGTTCACACGATGGCTGTTGGACCGGACTAAAAAATTATCCGTTATTATTCAATTCGACGACCAAGTGACCACGGCAACGGCCGCCGCTTTGAATGAACATGCGAAATCACACCGGTTAAAGGTTACCCGACACCATCCCATGATCCAATCTGTCACAGCCAAAGTATCGATATCACGTTTAAAGTGCTTGTGCGATAGTGAGGCAGTGAAGGGGATTTATCTGGATAGGGAAGTTCATGCCGTTCTTGACAGCGCAACCCCTTCAATTGGTTCTTCAGCTGCACAACAATCCGGATTAACCGGAAAAGGCGTAACGATTGGGGTCATTGATACCGGAATTTATCCGCACCCCGACCTGACTCAACCCCGAAACCGAATCATCGCTTTCAAAGATTTTGTAAACAACCGTACAGAACCTTATGACGACAACGGGCACGGGACACATGTGGCCGGCGATGCCGCCGGAAACGGGCTGAAGTCGCAAGGAAAATACAGAGGATCTGCTCCGGAAGCCGACTTGGTGGGAGTGAAGGTTCTGAACAAGCAGGGATCGGGTCAACTGTCCAGCGTGATTGCGGGGATTGAATGGTGTGTGGTGAATTGCCACCTGTTTGGAATTCGTATCATCTCCCTGTCACTCGGTTCAACCGCCACAACTGCCAGCAAAGATGATCCTGTTTGTCAAGCGGTGGAGAAAGCATGGAAGGCTGGTTTGGTCGTCGTGGTTGCCGCCGGAAACGAGGGGCCCGCTTCCGGGACAATTGCATCTCCCGGCATCAGCCCATCGGTTATTACGGTTGGGGCGGCTGATGACCACAATACAGTCTCCCAATCGGATGATACGGCAGCCAACTTTTCCAGCCGGGGTCCGACAATTGAAGGCCTTACGAAACCCGACATCCTGGCACCTGGTGTTGCGATCACATCTTTACGGTCTCCCCGTTCCTTCTTGGATAAATCAAATTCCGGAGCCCGGGTCGGCGACTGGTATTTCACCCTTTCCGGAACCAGCATGGCAACGCCGATCGTATCCGGAGCCATCGCCCAAATTCTGGAACAGAAGCCGAACTTGACACCGGATCAGGTAAAAGCCCTCTTGAAAGAACATGCAGTAGATCTCGGATTAGATCCAAACACACAGGGCAGCGGAGAAGTGAACGTTAATTTTTTACAGTAGCATCGAATAAGCAAACAAAGAAGCACCGGACAAATGCAGGAGCATAAAGATCTTCTCTACCTTGTCACAACGCTTCCACCACCAAAAAATCGTTGCAAACCCGAGGACGGTCTCAAAGAACAGGGAATAGGCAACGATCGTATTCAGCATTATGCAGCCTCCTCTGACGAAGCCTCTGCCGGAAATCGGTTCTTTCCCGACTCTCCCAAATTTCGCAGTTTTGCAATGAGAAAGAGCACGGCGGGAACTGTTCCTATATAAAAAATCCCGACATTTACAATAGTTTTTCCCATCGCAAACGCATCTTGAAGATTTTCCGGAGTTAACGCAATCCAAACAACCAATGGGGTCAGGATTAATACAGCAGTTCGGATCTTTACCCGATAGAGCTTCTCGATCCCATAGGAAGCTACAAACAATCCAATCGCAATCGTTGAAAAAATCGACATGATCCACACCGTCAGAAAAGCAGAATCCAACCGCTCGACAAAACCGCCTGGAATCTCGATTTCCTTTGCCATCTCCGTTACCGGAAACACAACACTCGGCAATGTCAAATGACCGAATGCCGCAATACCCAACAAAATGATCAGCGTGTTCATCCCTTTAACGATAACAATGGAAGTGATCCCTGCCTTTAACCCCTCCCGGGGGTTTTTCATAAGAGGGCCAAAGATCATAATCATTTCAAATCCCAGAGCTGCAAGCACAGTTATGGGAAGGCCCTTTAATACAGGGAGCATTCCTTGTCCCATGATCGGTTCGATCTTCTTCAACTCCACCGCAGAATAAAGCAAAGCCATTAAAAGCAGAATTACAGTCATAATGACAGGAAAAAATATCTCCTGTATGCGGACGACGGAGGTCATGCCGCCGTACAATAAGTAAATAACCGGCATCAAAACAAGTAAAACAATGATCTCCAACGGAGTATCAGACAATAAGTAATAACGTACAACTTCTCCCAATACCCTGGTCTCATTCGCAACGAAAAAGACAAGATATGCCGCATAGCCCGTAGTCAACAGATATCCCGGTATCTTTCCAATAATCAGCTGCGTGAATTCGAAGAATCCTTGTCTGACAAACATTCGGGCGACAAGCGCGGCAACAGCAACTGCAATCACACCCAAAGCCAGATCCAGAAGAGATGAGATCCATCCGTCCGGGGTTCCGGTTGCGGCCGTAACGTCACGGGGAACTGTGAGAAGACGAACCCCTATCATCATCGAGGCGACTGTAATAATTGCCTGAGTTGAAGTGAGGCCTTTTTCTGTTCTTTTCAGATCCCATCCCTCCTTTCAATGCCACTCTACTCTTTTCCTTTAAGTTTCGAAATGGTACCCGGGAAACGAATCACCACTTGCACGTCAACATCGACTTTTGCATCACGAAAATAATTCTTTCCGTGATCCCAGTCATTTTTGACCTTTTCCCACACTTTTGGCTCTTTGCGAGCCAAAGTGCTTCCCAATCCAGCCACATCCGCCTTGAGCTCAGTTTGCAGTTTTTTGATGACATCTGTAATCGATTGTTGAATGTCTTTCTCAACAGCCTTCTCTACTTCACTGATGAATTTTTTATCCAATGTATCGCGATTCTCCCAACTCTCGCCAAGAGACCCTTCGGATTCCACCTGAATATGAAAATAAAACTTTCCTTTCTCCACTTTCGGTTCGATCTTGGTATTGGCGGTTCGAATCTCATAAACCACCCGTTCACCGGACGGAAGAACAGTCTCCGTAATCCCTCCTTTCAGATCGCCCGTGATCCACATCAGCGCTTCCGTATCTTCTTCATCGAGCCATCCCACCAATTTGTTGTTATGCCCATGGATAACAGCTCCCCCGGCCATTTTCAATTCTTTCTCATTGAAAGCCACCCGCTGTACGACAAAACTTGTTTTGCTGATGATCTTCTCTGAGAGATCTCCGATTGCAAGCTCACTTGGCATTCGCGCGGTTTTCTTGGTGTTCTCCGTCAAGGATTCCAAGTATTCGCTGGTCATCCGTTCCTGTTTCGGCATGACATCCAATGCCTTCCTCGCTTCCCCCTTCACAACAATCACCTTCATCCGGCGGCGCATCTCATGGTCACGCAGCAAAAAATCGATCACCCGGTTCAAATACCCCGAGCGTGCCACTTCCTCTCCGATCAGCACCAACTTGACATGTTCAAAAAAGAGGGACCGGCTGCTTCGTGTAGCCATGATTCTGACAGTTTCAAACAGCGTGTCTCCTTCTGTTGTCATGTTCACGTACGGCTTCCCCCCCTGTTCTCCGCCACCTCCTTCCCTCCCGCCTGCTCCAGTCTGAATTTTTGCAGGAACGGCAATCTGATAGGTGAGGGCCAGGCTTATCTTCTGCTCTTCCTCCTGTTTGGGAATCATATCGATTCCGATCGCCATGACAAATCCTCTTTGTTCTATTTCCACCCGGTCCCAGCAACCGGTAAGCAGCGAAACAGTCAGAAGAGCGGTTATCAGAAGTGAACACCTACTTTTCCGCATATGTTCCAAGCCTCCGTATTCTTGCAATCAACAGCAAGAGAATCGGAACTGCTCCTGCGAAGAAAATCCCGATGTTTGACAAGAATGCTCCAAATGCAAACACGTCAATCAGCCCTTTGGGTGACATCGTAACGATGTATGAAACGGGTAGAATTGCATAGGAGAACCATCTCTGATCGCGATTGAACAGTTGTCCAAGGATCAGACTGGCCAAGAAGTGCATGATCGATAAGGTGGTAAATATAGCCATGATCCAGATGGTCAGAAAGAGAGACTCCAGCCGCTCGACAAATCCTCCAGGAATCTCAATCCCTTTCACCATTTCCAGTGTAGGCCAGATCAGCGTGACCAAAGTTTCAGCCCCGAATGTTCCTATTCCAAGAAAAACATTTACCGTGTAGATGACGCAAACGATCGCGACCGCCATAATGCCCATCAGGACAGCTTTCTCCGGTTTCTCCAGATACGCGGAAAAAACCAGCAGAATATCAAATCCCAGATAAGAAAGTGTTGCCTGAGGTATTCCCTTCGCCAGAGGGGAAAAACCTTTTGACAATATGGGCTGTACATTCTTCATTTCAAAGTTTTGAACGGACAACAGAAAAACGGTAAGAATTACCACCACCATTATGGGCAGAAATAGTTGATTGATACGCACTACAGAGCCAAGTCCGCCTGTCACAAGATAGACGGAGGAAAAAAACGCCATTACTATCAAAACTTCCTTGGGGGTCTTGTCCATCAGGTATTGCCTGACTACTTCCCCCAGCACACGCACCTCAAATGCAAGAAACATAATGAAATAACAGGAATAAAGAAAACCAAGGAGCCATCCTAAATGTTTTCCCGCAATTTCCTGGCTGTAGTGAAGAAAATGCTGTCTCGGGAACACAGCGCTTAATTTTCCAATCGCTGCTACCGGGATGGTGGTTAGCAATCCTGCCAGAATAACAGCTATCCATCCATCCGGTGTCCCCACAGCATCCGTAACACCTCTTGGGAGTGTCAGAATACCGACACCCATCATCATGGAAACCAACAGCACAAGCAATTGAATCGGGCTTATTCGATAAAGCCCCTGCATAGAAACATCCCCCTTCGTCGATGTGGCAGAGGTCATATTTCATTCACGATGTTACGCCATTCGTTCTTCGTCCTCCACATCAATACTTGCAGGCCGTTTTTTGAACAAGGCAAGAGGAAAACGAAGAACGAGATCCTTCCAGTCTGTAAACTTATACGGAGCAAACGGTGCTGAATAGACGGTTCCGAAGCTCTGCAAGCGAACAATATGAACATTCAGGAATATATACGCAATGATGATCCCATACAGCCCAAGCATAGCGGCCGAGATCATAAAGCCGAATCGCAGGATTCGAAATGTGATTGCCACACTGTAAGATGGAATGGAAAAAGATGAGATAGCTCCAAGTGCTACAATAATCACCATAATTGGACTGACGATTCCGGCGGCAACCGCTGCCTCCCCGATGACCAGGCCGCCGACAATTCCGACAGTCGGTCCGATGGGTTTTGGCAGGCGAAGACCCGCTTCCCGCAGGATCTCAAGTGTCGCTTCCAAAAGGAATGCCTCAATGGCAGCCGGAAACGGAACGCCTTCCCTGGATGCCGCAATGGACAGAGCCAATTTTGACGGAATCAGCCCTGGGTGAAACGAAACCAATGCAATATACAAGGCAGGAAGGAACACAGAGATAAAAGCCGTTGAATAGCGAAGGAGCCGAATGAGTGAGCCGATGATCCATCGATCGTAATAATCTTCCGGGGCCTGCAAAAGCTGGGCAAACGTAACGGGAACAAGCAATGCGAATGGTGACCCGTCAAGCATGATGGCAACCCGCCCCTGCAGAATTGCCGATGCAACCTTGTCGGGCCTTTCGGTAACCTGCGCCTGTGGAAAAGGAGAGAGAAAGTTATCCTCGATCAACTGTTCAATGAATCCGCTATCCGGTGCTTCGTCAATATCGATCGCCGATAACCGTTGTTTTACTTCAGTAACCAATTCCTCGTTGGCAATTCCCTTTATGTATGCAATCACCAGTTCGCTTTTCCCTCGACGGCCAACATAAAAAGGTTCGAAAGCGAGATTCGGATCCCGCACACGCCTTCGTATCAATGCCATATTGATCCGTAACACTTCAATAAAACTGTCAAACGGCCCCCGAACACTGATTTCGGTCAAAGGCGCCTCAACATTTCGGGACGGTATTTTGCGTGTTCCGATGATTAGAAACTCAGAACTTCCATCCACCAGTACAACGGTATCCCCGGACAAGACGAAAAGAGACAACTCGTCCAAAGTTTTCCCTGTCCGTGCCTCCCCGGCTGTAATCGTATTTCGCTGTAAATACACGGTCAGTTGTTTTAAAGGCGGGATTTGGTTATTTTGGATCTCAGGCGATTCCAAAACAAGCGATCGGAGAATTTCAGCCTGAATGGTCTGCTTGTCCACCAGGTTGTCCACGAATACTATCGCACCCGGCAGTTTCATACTTCCGATGACAATTTCCCGGATGACAACATCAGGGCTATGTCCAATTGCCCGTTTGAGAATTGTCAGGTTTTCCTGCAAATCGGAGGTCAGTTCGATGGAATACTCAGATGATCCATTTCCGGATGCGCTATTTTGTGCCGATGGCGGATTCGAATTTGATTTCTTGCGGTTCTTTTTGGAAAAAGAACTGACAGGACTTCGCTGCATTGGAATACCCCCTCATCTCAAACAGTTTTGCCAACTTTATGTATGCAAAAACTTCGAATCGAGAATTCTAAAAACAAAATTTCAAAAATTGTGAGGAACCCGCATGTTGAAAGCAATCAGCGGCATGCTTCCTTCATTGGACGTATGGATTGGTGCAGCCGCCAGCCTTGTGATTCCCCTTCTGTTCACTTGGGTAACGCGCACCCTTTATCAATGGGGAAGTCCGCCTTGGATAAAAAAGCAGCAACAAAAGCAAAAAAGACCACCAAAATAAACTCATTCTTCAAGCAGTTTTCCCAGAGGTTTATAAATAGTGTCAATCAACTGAGTCGGTCCCGGCATGTCCGGGAAAAAAAGGAGCAGGACGGCGAGCAGCCATCCAATAGCCGTCAATGTCACAAAAGCGGCTTTCTCCTTTTTCTGGTTCTGATTCATTTTCGGCCATTCGTACAGAGCCATGAGTCCCGCTACTACAGTGACACCGAATACAAATCCCCATTTCACTTTTCCTCCACCTCTTCCTCTTTCTTTTTGATCTCTTTCTCTTTCTTTTTCACTTCTTTTTCCGGTACGGCCGGCGGTACGGTGGATAACCCGGGTCTGCGTATAAAGGCCTTCGCTAGAACCTTCACTTCCACATTGGGAAATATCTTGTCCCAACGATCTTTCGCTGTTTCCCACTGTTCCGGGTATTTGCGGTGAAAAGCCTCCGCAAAACCGAGGATGTCCGCCTTCATCCCTTTCTGAACCTCATTCAGGGCCATCCTGATACGATATTCAAGGTCCTTTTCCGCTTCTTGTTCCACTATTTTCACAACGATCGGATTCATCGGATTCAGGGAGGTTGTGTTTTCCGCAAAATCGTCTTCGGTCACAGCCTTGACTGTCATTTTCCATTTTCCATTCTCGATCTGCGGGATGAGCTCCGTTTTGGCACGAAGCATCTCCAGTGAAACACGCCCTTCTCCCTCTTTTGGCTCAACCGTGACCGTAGCTCTTCTGATCTCGTTTCTCAGCCACAGAACCCCTCTTGTCACCTCATCATTGATATATCCGACCATTTTATCCTTCTTGAAAACAGCCGTACCGTTAAGGCGGACAGTCGTTTTGTCTTTCTCTTCCCCCTGTCTTGGGGCAACTTCTTCCAACCAGGGGAGGGCAGCCGCGCCCGACTCGCCCCTTAACGCCTCTAACAGCTCTTTGACGGTTACCTCCATCCCGAACCGGAATTCAGCCAGTTCCCGCATCTGTTCCGCCGAGTATCGTTCGAGAGAGGGAAGAACTACCAAAAGATCTGCCGCCTTTCCCTTGCCGACAAATACACTCATTCGCAGACGAGGTTCCGGTTGTCGTGCAATGAAGTCTACGTGTTCACGAATGCCTTCTTTCGCCAACTGTTCACCAAGGATGAGGACCTTCGTGTGTCCCCAGAAGATCTTTCGCGGGATCTTTTCCTGGAGCTTTGCCGTTGCATCAGAAATCGTGACACCAGTTTGCGATCTCACCACAGTTGGTTTCTCTCCCCCCCCACCGCCTCCGCCGCCTCCCAATCCTCCCTGCCCGCCGCCCATGGCTCTCGGAATGATCATTTGGATCGAAACTTCGATCTTGTCATCTTTTTTGTCAATCGCTACCGCAGACACCAGCAATACATCGTTCAATTCCCTTCTGTCCCAGCAACCGGCAAGCGGCAGAATCAAAGCACAAAGTGATACGGTCAGGAGTAATCGTGTTATTTTCCTTAAAAAAAAGGTGTTCATCTTTTTTGTCCCCCCTTTCGGTTCCCGTCTCGTATGAGAGCAATCAGTACTAACAACAAAGGAATTCCCGTTTGCACGGATGTCAGGTAAAAAGAAGAGGAAGTTGCCAGAAAATGAGCCAGTTCCTGCAGGTTGGGACCTGACCAAATACTGAACACCGCCAAAAGGAAACCGATCGGCAACACGATCGGGCGGTAATCGGACAGATTCAACCATTGCGCGGTGCCAAGAACCAGAGCATAATAGAACACCGAGATCTTGACAAACGTTCCCGCTATCCAAATCGCCATCACAATTGAATCAAGATGTTCAAGAAATGCTGCAATGCTAATGTACCCCGCAACTTCCATCACCGGGTAGGTCAAAGTTGCCGTAATTCCCCCGAACACAAAAAGGGTGGCCATATTTGTAACAAGCATAGTCAGCATTACAGCAAGCACTGAGATCATTCCCCATTTCATTCCTTTTTCCCGGTCAGTCAAAAAAGGCAGCAGAAAAGAGATCAGAATGAATTCACTGAACCAGCTCTGCGGTGTAACCGCTCCCTTGACGGATGGCATGATTCCTTTTGCCATGACCGGAAACATATTCTTCCCTTTTACCTCAGGAATGAGCAGGACAATGATAAACGTCAGGAGGAGAATGGTAATCGGCACGAACATCTGGGCGGCCCTTCCCAAAACTTCCACCCCTCCGCGTACAGCGAAGGCACAGACCAGTAACATGCTTGCGATGATCACAATCATCGGGGTTCTGACAAGAAATTTTCCTGTGATAAATTCCGCATATTCCCGAACGACGATGCCGTTGGCGTGCAGATAAAAGAACAAATACACCAACCCGATTCCCTTGCCTGGAATCCTGCCGACAATGCGCTCGCTGTATTGGACGATCGTCTCCTTCGGGTAGAGATTGTTCAACCGATACGCAAGATAGACCGTAAGAAACCCGATGAGGGAAGCCCAAATCGGCGACAGCCACATATCACGCTCCGCGTGCTTCGCCGTAATGGCCGGCAACAAAAGAAGCGCTGTTGCCACTATTGTCGGATGCATCATGATTCCCATCTGAAACGCGGAGATTCTGCCTTTCTCGAGCATGCTTCCCTCACCTCTTTCCCAGGGTTGACTCAATCCCGTACCAAACTTTTTACTGTTCGTCCCCTCTAAACGGCCCCGGTTTTTGGTCGGGAGCTTGCCGGTATTTGTTACCCTCTCCCGTCAAATGCGGTCTCGTGTTCAGCATCCACCATGGTGCCCGCATCAGTACGTCTTTCATTTCACGGCCTTTCATCGGCGCCATCGGAGTCAGGTACGGAACCCCGAAGGAACGGAGAGTGCACAAGTGGACAACTATTGTGATGATTCCAAGCATGATACCCAGCAATCCCAGCGTTCCCGCGAGAGAGATCATCGGGAAGCGCAGCAATCGTAAAGAGATCCCCACGGCATAGCGAGGGATTGTGAAGGAGGCGATCCCCGTAAGGGCTACCACCATAACCATCGGCGCCGAGATGATCCCCGCTGATACTGCAGCTTGTCCAATCACAAGAGTACCGACAATACTGACGGCAGCGCCCACCTGTTTCGGCAGCCTGACACCCGCTTCCCGCAGCGCCTCGAAAGTGATCTCCATAATCAGCGCTTCAATCAGTGCCGGAAACGGAATCTCTTCCCGTGACCGAGCCATACTGATCAGGAGCGTGGTAGGCACCATCTCATGGTGATACGTGATCACCGCAACATATATTGAAGGAAGCAGCAAAGAAAGTGTCAGGAAAAAATAGCGCAACCAGCGAATCGCTGTGCCAATCGTAAACCGCTGATAAGAATCGTCTGCCGCCTGCAATAACGAATATAGGGTAATTGGAACAACCAGGGCAAAGGGGGTGCCGTCCAGCAAAATCACCACACGTCCTTCGAGCAGGTTCGAAACGGCAATATCCGGGCGTTCCGTATTGAGCACTTGAGGGAACGGTGACAGCGGATTATCCTCGATCATCTCCTCGATATATCCGGTTTCCAGGACGCCGTCCATATCGATTCGCTGCAGCCGGTTTTTGACCTCCTCAAGCAAGGTCTTGTCAGCGATCCCTTCTATGTAAGCAATCACGACCCGGGTCTGGGTGTAGCGGCCCACTTTCATCGATAGCATTTTGAGCTGCGGACTTCTGATCCTTCGCCGTATCAGGGAGGTATTCACATCCAGTGTCTCGGTGAATCCGTCGCGGGGCCCCCGCAAAACCGGTTCAGCGGATGGTTCTTCGATCGCTCGCTTTTCCCACTTGGACAGTCCCAAAGAGAGACCCCGATTTTCTTGCTCGATGAGAAGCACAGGGTTGCCGATGGAAATTTGTCCGATACAGTCGGCAAATGTCTTCACTTCCTTAACCTTTGGGGCCGAAACCTTTTTTTCAAAAATTGCGCTGAGGCTGTTTAAATCCGCTGCTGAACTTTCCATAAGCGGGGTAAGGACACTCCGGTCCATCTCCTCGAGATTGGAAAGGCCACCTATGTAAACAAGCGCCGCTTTTTGATTGCCGCCAATCAAAAAGGGACGGAAGACCACATCCGAACAATCCTCATAAATCGAGCGGAGAATTTGGAGATTTTCGTTAAAATCGGCGGAAAGCGGATCCTGTTGTGCGGTATGCGGCTGTTCACTTCCAAACTGTTTGGGCTTTCGAAACCATTTGCGAACCAACATGATCCCCCCTTGCAGTATTCCTATATAGATTGTGTTATTTCCGGAAGTTAATTCCTCCGCTTTCACCTATTTTCCAACGGCTCATAGTATAGGAAGAGGTCCTGCAGAGGAGGATGCAGCATGCGAGAAGTCAGCATTGCGATGGCCGGTCCGTTGACTCCTTGGGAAGAGCATCATTTTTGGCTGGAAATACTGGAGGACCACGCCCATTTTGCCCGTGATTTTCTGTCTCCGATCGAACAAAGGTGGGTTCAGTTGGCAATTTACTATATTGGGGCCTTTCGAGGATTACGGCAAAAACTTCTGCAAGTGGGGCGGGATCTCCCAGCCGCTTCGCCGCAAATGGTGGAATTGGCCGGAGAGATTGTTCCCGTTGCAACGGGATACTACCAGTTTGAAAGCGAACTGCAGCGTTTACGGTTACAAAATCGGATTCATTTAGGTGCTTCACCGTCGTATTTTGACGGTACATTACTTGAAAATAGGGAATACCTCCGCCTGCTGGCGTATTATGTGCGGGGAGAGGATTCCCCGCCTTTATCCTTTGTCGATTTGCTGGATATGTGGCTGGAAGATCAAATCGGCCATGCAGTGCTTTTGCGAAACGGTCTCGACCCGGCAGAAGTCTTGCTTGTCCAACAGTCACAGTTGTTTGTGCAAACCTTTCAGTCCCATTTGGCAAAACATGAGGCAATCAAAAAATTCATTCTTTTGAATCCCTTCAATCTTGAGAACGATGCAGGGCGTCCGGTTATCAACCGCTTTGCAATCGATGTTACGCTGTCGGTCAACGCGTTTTATGAATTCGTGCAGAGGGTGGTTGAACTTCATAAAAAGCAAGAAGTGATGAATCGAGTCACACTGCGGTTTCTCGAACACCACTTCCCTGAAACTTGTTACTTTTTAAATAAACTATTCCTGTATGTGCCTCAGATTAGGCCGATCCCCTGCACTTTGTCGAAACCTTCCTTCAGGTGACCGGTTCTTGGAACACCCGGAATGTCCCGGTCGCCATCGCAAGCAGGGTTCCATCTTCCTTTTCGACACGGGCTTCCGTGGTAACAGTTCGCTTTGTTCTGTGAACGGTGCGACCGCGGGCATAAATGGTTCCCTCGCTGACAGCCGCCACAAAATGAACATTCATATGGGTGGTTGCCTGAAAACGCCCCGCCTCGGCACGTGAAGCCAACCCCATCGCGTTATCAAGAAGTGTGGCATATACTCCGCCGTGGACTGTCATGTTCCCGTTCAAATGTTGTTGTCCGATCTTGAGAGAAAGAACTGCATGTCCCTCCTCCACTTCCTCAATGACGCACCCGATATACTGCCAAAAAGGTACAGTCGAAAAATAGTCTCGAAGCTCTTGCAGGTCATTTGAATTGCTCATGGCGGGTGCCTCCTGTTATCGTCCTTTAAAGTTTGGTTTTCTCTTCTCCAGGAATGCCGTGGTTCCTTCCAATTTATCTTCAGATGAAAAAAGAATCGCTTGCGACAATTTCTCGATCACCAGACCGGTAGGCAGATCCGTCTCCAATCCGGTCTGAATCGCAAGTTTGGCAAGCCGTACAGCAAGCGGTCCTTTCGCAAGAATTGCTTCGGCAGTTGCATGAGCCGAAGCTGTCAACTCGGCCGGGGAAGTCACCTGAGTGACAAGCCCGATTTGTTTTGCTTCTTCCGCTTCGATAATCGCCCCGGTCAGAATCATCTCCACCGCTTTTCCTTTCCCAACCAGCCGGGCCAGTCGTTGTGTGCCGCCGGCACCGGGAATAATCCCCAGATTGAGCTCCGGCAGCCCCAACCTGGCGTTGGAGCTTGCGATCCGGATATCGCACGACATCGCAAGTTCACAGCCGCCTCCTAGTGCAAAGCCGTTGATCGCAGCTAGGGTCGGTTTTTCATAGAGCTCAAGTTCACGATAGAAAGCCTGCATCTGGGATTCCAGCGCATCGAACATTGTCCGTTCCCGCAATTGTGCGATATCGGCACCCGCAGCAAATGACTTTTCGCCTGCCCCGGTAAATACCACCACGAGTACGTTGGAATCATTTTTCCAGTTTTGCAGGACAGCCCTCATTTCATTGACTGTCTCCAGATTCAGGGCGTTTCTTACTTCAGGGCGATTGATCGTGATCGTTCCAATCCCATTTTCCACTTCGGTCATCAGATTTTTCAATTCCATAGTTATTCCTCTTCCCCCTTTAATCGGATGCCATACTTATAGGCTTTTCGAATCGCCGTGGACTGGCTGATATTCAGCGCTTTCGCGACTTCATACGAACTTCCGTACTGCTCGTAGGCTGAAGCCAGAATTTCACGTTCGAATTGTTCAACTGCCGCCTGCAGCCCCCCGTTTTCCACCTGATCCAGCGGAACCGCTTGCGCCGTTTTTGCTTCAACACTCTGCTCAACTGCTTCTCTATCGACCGGCAATGTGCTTCCAATCGACAAATCCGGAAGATGTTCCGGGCGAATTTCGTGCGACGGGTTGATCACCAATAAACGTTCGATCAGATTGGCAAGCTCACGAATATTCCCGGGCCATTCATACTGCTGCAGAATGGTTAATGTGTCCGTGGTCAATGTCTTATCGGATCGGTACTTCCGGTTAAATTTGTCCAAATAAAACTCAATCAACGGCAGAATGTCTTCCTTTCGTTTGCGGAGCGGCGGAATCTCAATCGGCACCACATAAAGCCTGTAATACAAATCTTCCCGGAAGGCTCCCTCCGACACCATCTTTTTTAAATCGCGATTGGTGGCCGCTATAATTCGAGCGTTGACTTTAATCGGTTTCACACCACCGACCCGATGAAACTCTTGTTCCTGCAGTACACGAAGCAGCTTCACCTGCAAATGCAGCGGCATCTCTCCAATCTCGTCAAGGAAGAGAGTTCCTTCATGCGCAAGTTCAAACATTCCCGGCTTGCCTTCCTTCTTCGCTCCCGTGAACGCTCCCGATTCGTACCCGAACAGCTCGGATTCAAGAAGCTCCGGCGGGATGGCCCCGCAGTTGACTTTGATGAAAGCCCCTTTTTCGTAACGTCCGCTGTTCCGATGAATCATTCGGGCAACCACTTCTTTGCCCACCCCGGATTCGCCGAGCAGCAAAACGGTTGTATCTGTATCGGCCACCCGCAGTGCCAATTCCATCACTTTTTCCATTGAATTGCTTACGACAATAACGGGATCTTCCCCAAAATGGAATTTGCGCAGCTGCGACAATTCTTCCCGTAAACGGTTCAATTCCGTAATGTCCCGCAGGTTGGTCACCACGCGTATGACCTCTCCCTGCTCGTTGAACACGGGGCTTCCGGTGATCAGGATAGCCCTGCCCAACGCATTTTCCTGAATTACCGTAACCGGCTTTTTTTGCTTCATCACTTCAAAAGAGACTGATTTTTGGACGACACCCCGTTTTTCGAGATAGCGAAGATCCTTGCCGATATAATATTCCTTTGGAATCCCGGTCAGCCGTTCAATTGCATCATTCGTCTTCAGGGTAATTCCATTCTGATCCACAATGTAGATTGCATCATAGGAATTTTGAAAAATCGCATCCAACTCGTCCGCAACCGCTTTCATTTCATGCAGCCGTTCCTGCATAATCCGAATCGGCACCGTGTTGTATGCGATCAACAAAATTCCTGATTCGTTGCTTTCGTCCTCATGCGGGTACGCATGGATTTGCAAGTCGAGTTCGCCTAGAACTACCCGCCAATCCATTGGTTCTCCAGAATTCAAAATGTCCGATAATCTCTGATTTGGCAGGATTAACTCAAATCCCGCCTTGATCAGTCGGCCGCTTGACTGACCCAGCCAGCGCCGAATCGTATCATTTGCATATGTGACAAATCCCTCTTTGTCAAGGATGGCAACTCCAAGATCCATTTTGGTGAGCATTTCGATTCCCCCTCGTTTCAGCAGAACTCCCCTGGCTGTAAACTTCTCTGCGGTACCGGGCGATTCCTCCGCCTTTGCTGCAAAACAGCCTATGCCAATAACTTGTTGATCACCCAAATCCCGGCACTTAAGAACAGGGCCATCACCATCATGTACCATTTATTCTGACGCCATCCCGCCTCGAGCATCGTTTTGTCAAAGATACCGGAGATGATTACGATAAATGGGGTAATGACCGACACAGTCATCGCGAGGGACCATCCAGTGAGCACCGAGAGTCCCATTGCTATAGGGTGCAGCCCCAACAGATCGGGCGGAATCGAAGTTAAAAGCACTGTCACAGTCAAAATGGGATGGACTAGCGCCAGCGAAAGCAGCAATACTGTCAGGACAAGCGCAAGAATCACCGTGTAGGAACCGAATGCCGCAAGCGGCGCATACAAAGCGGCCACTCCCGTTCCGAGGTCAAGCGTTGAGAGAACTCCGCCCAAAAAACCGGCCGATGTAAAAAGCATCACCTCGGTAACAAGTTTGCTTAATCCGTTTCTGTATCCGTCTACTCCATGAAAAGCGGCTTGACGGTTGACAAAGGGAGCCATCATCAACGGAAAAACCAGAGCCAGTACTGAGATCACTGTCAACATCGACAACTGTGTAATATGTTCGATTGTTAGAGCGGCGGCCAACAGCAGCACCAATAAGAGCAAAAACACGAACAGTTTCCGGCGGGATTCGACTGGGATTGACTGCTCCATGTGATGTTCTGATGAAGATGCCGTTTCATCTTTAGAAGCTGCTGCAGCAGAATGCAGCTTTTTAGCAAAACCGGATGCCTCGATCAGCGTATAAGCGATCCCCCCGATTAAGCTAAAAAGTGCCAATGCAAGGGCGGACGGAAGAAATGTTTGGACCGGCAAATGCAGATAGACAAGAGTCAGTCCAACCGTTGCAAAGTAGGGCGACCACAGAATTGAAGAGACAAAACTCCGGCACATCGTACGAAGCACCAAATCCCCGTAACGTTCGTACATCGGGCCTGCCAAAGAAGACAAAAAGCGAAGACCTCCCAGATTCAGCAGAGACCCGACCACGAAAACAACCGCTCCAAAAATGTTGACTACTTTTTGTTTCGAATCAAAGGAACGTCTCACAAATTCCTCGACCGCGTCCAGATATCCGCCCGCTTGAAAAGGAATCTGAAGCAGCGGAACCAGGATAAGCAGACTGAGAAGAGGGACGTTCTTTGTAATTGAATTCCCCCACTCCTGAAACGTTCCCCCATGCAGAAACAACAGGGAATGTCCTGCCAAAAGCATCGCGCAACTTAACACAAGGGGAATGCCGCGAAGCAGAAACAACCCGCTCACCAGCAAAAAGAGCAGTACCCCGTAGGTTCCCAGATGAGACCAGGAACTGGGGATAAACACATCAATCAGATGCAAGAAGGCTAAAGCAAGAAGGGACAGGCAGACCGTCCCTTCCCGCGGATGTCGTGACATGTTCAAGTCCTCTCCCAGTCACCGCCGCAAATTTTCGACGATTGTTGTGATTCCCTGTCCTCCGCCAATGCACAGTGTAACCAGCCCGTAACGGGTTCCGCGGCGCTCCATCTCATTTACCAATTTGGTCATTAGGACGGCACCTGTGGCCCCGAGTGGATGACCCAGAGCAATAGCTCCTCCGTTAACGTTTACCTTTTCCAATCCCACCCCCATTTCCTTGATGACAGCAAGCGATTGGGCGGCAAATGCCTCATTCAGCTCGATCAGGTCAATGTCGGCCAATTGAAGTCCGGCAAGCTTCAACGCCTTGGCGGTCGAAGGAAGCGGACCAATCCCCATAATTTCAGGAGAAACTCCGGACACAGCTTGCGCCAGGATTCTGGCTTTTGGTTTGAGTCCGCGTTTTTCCGCTGCTGATTCGGACATCACCAAAACGGCTGAAGCACCATCATTTCGGCCGCTGGAGTTCCCTGCAGTGACAGTTCCTTCCTTTTTAAAAACGGGCGGTAAAGCAAGCAGTTTCTCCACCGGGGTAAGACGCGGGTGCTCGTCGACTTCAAAGCGGATTGTCTCTTTCTTGCTTTTCATTTCGAACGGTACAATCTCATCCTTAAACTTACCGGAAGAAATCGCATACGCCGCACGGCTCTGGCTCAGGAAAGCAAACTCATCCTGCTCCTGGCGGCTGATCTCATATTTTTCGGCCAAATTTTCCGCGGTCAGTCCCATCGTTAACTCTTTGCCGTAAACTTCAGGCGGCTGTGAACGGGGCTGGCTTTCCGTATTTGGATCCAACAACAGTCCGTTCCCCGCTTCAAGCCCATACCGCACTCCCCGAATGTAATAGGGCGCAGTGCTCATGCTTTCAGCTCCGCCGGCGATAATCATATCGGCCAGTCCGCACTGGATTTGCTGGACCGCATTATTGATGGCCTGCAGTCCGGAACCGCATTGGCGATGCACCGTATAGCCGGGAATCTCAACCGGCAGACCTGCCCGCAGCAGAGCCACCCGGGCCATATTCGGGGAGTCCGTGCTCTGTTTTGCCTGCCCCATGATCACTTCATCGACATCTGTCCCCTCGATGCCGGTACGGATAACAATTTCGCTTATGACTTTCGCCGCAAGATGATCGACCTCGACCTCCCGCAACGCGCCGCCCATTTTCCCAATGGCCGTGCGAACTGCGTCCACAATCACAACTCCGTTCATTCTCTTTTCCCCTTTCCCCATCACATTCCCAGGTATGCCTTCCGGAGTCCCTGATCGCTCAATAACTTGCTTCCTGTTCCTTCGAGGACGATTCGTCCATTCTCCAACACGTATCCCCGGTCGGATATTTCAAGCGCCTTATTTGCGTTTTGCTCAACCAGCAGGATGGTCACCCCGGTGTCCCGAATTTCCCGAATGAAATTGAACACCCACTGCACCAGGATCGGTGCGAGACCAAGCGTGGGTTCATCCAACATCAGCAGATCCGGCCGCGACATGAGCCCTCTGCCGATTGCACACATCTGCTGTTCTCCGCCGCTTAAGCTGCCCGCCAATTGTTTCTCCCGCTCTTTTAACCGCGGCAGCATTTCGTAAATATTCAACAGAGTCTGAGCCCGGCTTGAACGGGCTCTTCGAATATACGCACCCATCTCCAGATTTTCGCGCACAGTCATGTTTTGGAACAACCTTCTGCCTTCCGGAACATGGATCAGCCCTTTTTCCACCCGTTGGTGTGGCAAGACGGACGTGAGCTCCTGCCCCTGAAACAGAATGCTCCCTTCCATCTTGGGTATGGTGCCGGATACGGTTTTCAGTATGGTTGATTTACCGGCTGCATTCGCCCCGACAATCGTAACGATCTCGCCCTTTTTTACGGATAGCGAAATGTCTCTCAGCACCTGAACGTCACCATAGTAGGAATTCACATTTTTAAGCTCCAGCATGGGCAAACTCTCCTCCCAGATACGCTTCAATAACTGCCGGATTGCTGGTAACTTCGTTGGCAGTTCCTTCCGCTATTTTGCGGCCCTGCTGTATCACCACGATCTGTTCACATAAAGCCACGACTGCAGCCATAACGTGTTCGATCATACAGATGGTGATTCCATTCTCCTTGTTCAAAAAGCGGATCAGTTCCATCATTTCCTGAACTTCTGTCGGATTGAGCCCTCCCATGACTTCGTCCAAAAACAGCAGCGAAGGCTGTGTTGCGAGTGCCCTTGCCAGTTCCAGTTTTTTCTTCAGACCTACAGGCAGTGATCGAGCTTCTTCATTTTGGTAAGGGGTTAACCCGAGCATCCCCATGACATCGTGCGCAGCACGGTTGGCGTCCGCAAAAGAAGCGTGCTTCGGAAGAGCTCCCATCATGACATTCTGCTCAACCGTCAATCCGCCGAAAGGTTTTACCATCTGGAAGGTCCGCCCGATTCCCAGCCGGGCGATTTGGTGCGGCTTCTTTCCGGTAATCAACTGGTCTTTAAAACGAACCTCTCCCTGATCGGCCACAAGATTCCCGGTAATCAAGTTAAACAGAGTGGTCTTACCCGCTCCGTTCGGACCAATGATGCCAAAGATCTGCCCCTTTTCGATTTCAAAGCTGACATTATCGACTGCCGTCAAACCGCCAAATCTCTTAGACAGGTTCTGTACTCTCAACATGAACAGGACCTCCATTTTGTTTTGCCTTGCGTTTTGCCATCATTCGTCGAAACCACGGCACGATCCCCTGCGGGATGAACAAAACGACCGTCACCAACAAGACACCGTACACAACCGCTTGTAAGCCACCTTGTGCTCCGCCAAGTGTCGCCCGCAACACAGTGCCCAAAAGGGTAATCAATACCGCACCAAAAATCGGGCCTCCCGCCGTACCAATTCCTCCAATTATCGCCATCAACGCAATCTGAGCGGACAAAGCAAACGAAAATTCATGCATCGGCTCAATGATGCCGATGTATTGAGCGTAAAAAGTACCCCCCATCGCAGTCAGTCCACTGCTGATCACCATCGCGATCAATCGAACCTTAATACTCGAGATTCCCAATGCGGTGGCGGCCTGCGCATTTTCCCTTATCCCGATCAGGTAATACCCAAAGTGGGAACGGTTCATCCAGCGTGACAATCCATATGGAATTGCAAGCATCGCCAACGCCAGATAGAAATAGGCCGCTTTGCTGTCAAACATCATATTGACGGCACCGGGACGATAGGGCACTGGTATGCCGCTCGAACCTTCCGTAACGGACTTCCAGTTAATTGCGATAATCATGAGCACTTCCATGACCGCAATCGTACAAAGGGTAAAAAACGGTCCGTGCAATCGCAGAGTCACAGCCCCGATAAACAGTCCGAACAGCCCGGCCAGGACTGCACCCGCCAGCATGCCAATCCAGGGGGACACATCATAATGAACAAACAGGATGGTCGAGGTATACGCCCCGATTCCAAAGAATGCTGCATGACCAAGTGACAACATTCCGCCATACCCGCCGACGATGTTCCAGGAACACGCAATAAACGCCCATAACGCCATCAAAATCAGGGTATCCACAAGGAAATCCTGATCTCCGAGCCCAAGCGGGAGCCCTAGTACGACAAGCAAGCCTGCTACTTGAAAAATAGTTTTGCGACTCATCAAACAGCCTCCTCCGCATCACCCGGTCTGCCTAACAATCCGTTGGGGCGCAAGATCAGAATCAAAATAAAGACCGTAAAATACACCAGCTGTTTCATTGAAGGAGCAATAAAGTAACTGCTCATCGTTTCGATCACGCCGATTAAAAGCCCTCCGACAACCGCTCCGGGCAAACTTCCCAATCCTCCCAGCACGACTACCACGAAAGAGATTAACGCAAACTGTTCCCCGACAGTCGGATAGACCGAGTAGATGGGGATGAGGAGCGATCCGGCGATGCCAAGTAATCCGACGCCAATCCCAAACGACAACATGTAAATCTTCTGATTTGAGACCCCCATCAATGTGGCGGAAAAACGGTCCTGTGAAGCCGCTCGAATCGCTTTGCCGACATACGTATAATTCAGGAACAGAAACAGCAATCCCGTTATCGCACTGGCAACCGCAAACGCGACCAGAAGCGGGATCCCGATATGAATGGGCCCCATACTCCAAACGGCTGACGAAAGGGCGGTATTAATCCCGCGAAAATCGGCCGAGAACAGAACGAGGGCAAGATTCTGCAATGCCACCGACAATCCGATGAACGCGAAAATTTGCACTACATGAGGCCGCCCTATCGTCCTTCCCACGATCAGCTTATAGAAAATCACGCCCAACAAAAACATCAGGGGTGCCATAAGAAACAGGGATACGTAAGGGTTCAGTCCCAGCAGCTGGAACAGAAAGAAAGCACCGAACATGCCTAACATCAGAAAATCTCCGTGCGCAAAGTTCACAATCTTCATCACGCCAAACACCATAGTCAGTCCAACACTGACCAGTACGTAGATCCCGCCTAACAAAAGACCGGAAACCAACAACTGCAGAAAAATATCCATTCGGTCACCCCCTTGTAGAAATTATTTCCGCTCACTCCATGCAGGAAGCGGAATATGAATTGGTTTTTCAACCGCGAAGTTTTCAGGATAGACCACGTTCAGTTTTCCATTTTGCCACTGCATAACCGCCATCTGAGCGCGGGTATTTTGACCGTCTTCACCGAATTTGATTCCCCAACCGACAGGTGTCGCTCCAACCGGCAGATCAAGGGACAGTGCCTGTTTGCGAACTTTTTCCGGATCGGTCGTTCCCGTTTTTTGCAGGACGTCGTTAAACAATACATAGGAAGAAGAGAATGCAAGCTTTGCAATCAGATCCGGTTCTTTTCCGAATTTTTCTTTATAACGCTTGAAGAATTCGGAATCGAGCTTTTGGGCTTCCGGCGTAAGCGCTTGCTTGTTGAGCAGCATTGCACTGGAAGTGTCCAAAACACCATCCGCATCTTTGCCAAACGTATGCCCGAAGTTATCCGAGCTTTGGCCGGCACCGTTTCCAATCACCACTTTCACGTTCAAACCGAGCTGCTTCGCCTGTTTCCAGAAAAGCTGTGCGTCCGTATCGTATTGGACCACATCCAGCACATCGGGATTGAGCTCTTTCAGTTTCAAAATAATAGATGTCATATCATTGGTAGTTTTTGCGTTATACTTGATTTCCCCAACAATTGGAATCCCCGCTTTTTGGGCCGCTTCTTTGGTCGCCTTTGTAACGCCTGTTCCAAAGTCACCGTCTTCATGCAGAATCGCAACTTTCATTTTCGAAGGTTCCATCCCGAGCTTTGGCGCCACCACTTTGGAAAGATATTCGATCGTAGTCGGACCATATCCGGAAGCACTCGGATTCGGACGGAAAATATACTTATATCCGCGACCGGTAACCCGCGGATCGGTGGCTGCCACTTCCCACAGCACAACCTTGTTTCTTTCGGTTACTTCCGATGCAGCCATCACAAGCGGACTGGCATACATCCCCACAATCGTTTTCACCTTTTCCTGGGTAATCAGACGGTTGACTTCGTTTACCGCTGCCGTCGCATCCGGGGTATCCGCTTTTACCAGTTCAATTTTCTTGGCATTCGGTTGTTCGTTTACGAGATCTTTCGCGATTTCCACTCCATTTGTAGAGGCTTGCCCGATTTTTGCGAGATTCCCCGACACCGGAAAAGCAACGCCTACTTTTAACGTCTGTGCCGAGCTGGAGGTTCCTGAGGAACACCCCGCGATCAGACCGGTTGCCAAAGCCGTGGATAGCAGGGAGAACACTGCTCGTTTTTTGAATTTCATTATGACCCCTCAACTTTCTCTTCATTTTTTTATTTACTTCAAAGATTCACGTCACTTTGATGGGTGACGAGTAGACTTCCGGTCGACTGACCGCATAGAAATTCTTTGAAAGCTCGAATCTTGCCGGAGTGATTTCGTGAAGCTGATCTAACGACAGTTCGTCCACCATTTCGACCAGAATCATCTTTGAATCTTGGAATCGAAACACCGCATATTCCGTTACCAATATGTCTACTTCTCCCTTGGCAGTGAGCGGATACGTACAGGACGGAACGAGTTTTGGCTTTCCATCAGGTGTCAAATGAGTGGTGGCCACAATCACTGTCTTGGCACCGACAATCAAATCCATGGCCCCGCCTACGCCCAGCACATCTTTCCCTGGGACTGCCCAATTTGCAATATCTCCCGTCTCGCTCACCTGAAGAGCACCAATTACAGTTTTGTCCACATGTCCGCCGCGCATCATTGCAAAGGACAAGGCGGAATCAAAATAGGAGGCTCCCACCAGTTCGGAAATTGGAAGCTTGCTTGCATTAATAAGGTCCGGATCGCTCTTGTCGGGAGGAGGTGTCGGGCCTACACCCAAAATTCCGTTCTCCGATTGGAGAAACACCTGTCGGTTCTCCGGAATATAATCGGCTACCAGCACCGGAACCCCTATCCCGAGATTTACGATATCGCCGTCTTCCAATTCCTGAGCGGCTCTCCAGGCGATGTAATGCCGGGTATCCATCATCGTGCCTCCCCCTTCAGAACCACCACATCAACAAAGAGATGCGGAGTAATTATTGATTCCGGATCCAATTCCCCAATCTCGACTGCTTCATCCACTTCCACAATCGTCAGATCGGCAGCCATTGCCATCATCGGGTTAAAGTTGCGGGCGGTCTTGTAGTATATCAGATTACCGTATCGATCCGCTTTGTAGGCCTTGATTAGCGCGACATCCGCCCGGAGGCTCTTTTCCAAGACATATTCCCGGCCATCAAATTCCTTCGTTTCTTTCCCCTCCGCCAGCAATGTCCCGGCGGCGGTCGGAGTATAAAATGCCGGGATGCCGCTGCCTCCTAGCCGGATCGCCTCACTGAAAGTACCCTGGGGAACCAATTCGACTTCCAGCATTCCTTCCCGTTTGTACCTGGAAACATCAGGGTTACTGGTAAAGTAGGTTCCGATTGCCTTTTTGATGCGATTGTCCAGGAGCAATTTTCCAAGCCCTTGCCCTGGCTGCCCGACATTGTTGCTAATCACCGTCAAGTCTGTTACATCCGTCTCCAGCAGGGCCTCCACCAGGCTGAGGGGCTGACCGGACAAACCGAATCCTCCAACCATAATCGTCGCCCCGTTTGGGACTAGTGAAACCGCTTCTTTCGCCGTCATAAACCTAGCAGGCATTTTCTCTACTCCCCTCCCCTCATAGATTCACGTAAATTCGGTGACTTTTTTATTCGGATGTATTCTCTATGATCATCGCCACGCCTTGCCCCCCGCCAACACATTGGGTCGCCAATCCGAATCTGCTTCCCCGTCGCTTCATTTCGTAAGCCAGAGTTACAACCAGCCGGGTTCCCGTGCATCCCAGAGGATGTCCCAAAGCAATCGCTCCGCCGTTGACGTTTACTTTTTCCGGATTCAGTCCCAGTTCCCTGATGCATGCCAACGATTGGGACGCGAACGCTTCGTTCAACTCCACAAGATCGATGTCATCAACTGAGAGACCTGATTGTTTCAAAGCTTTTAGAGTTGCGGGTACCGGTCCGATTCCCATATATTCCGGCTCAACTCCGGCCGCCGCAAACGTGACGATTCGTGCAAGAGGGGTGAGCCCCAATTCTTTTGCCTTATCGGCAGACATCAAAACCACTGCAGCTGCCCCATCGTTTCGTCCGCAGGAATTCCCGGCGGTGACAGTTCCATTTGGACGAAATGCGGGTCTAAGAGATGCCAATTTGTCCATTGTTGTGTCCGGGCGGAGAAATTCATCCACCTGGAAGATGATGGTTTGCTTCTTTTGTTTCACCTCGACCGGCGCAATCTCGTCTTTGAAGACACCGAGTTCAGTTGCCTTTGCCGCTTTCATCTGGCTTTCATAAGCAAACCGGTCCTGATCCTCGCGGCTGATTCCGTATTTTTCCGCGACATTTTCTGCTGTTTGCCCCATCCCCAGATCTTTGCCGTAGATATCCACCGGTTGCGATCCAGGTCCGCCTTCCAAATTTGCATCGACCAGCTCAGGCGGCAGATCGGAGTTGCGGATATTGCGGAGATAGAAAATCGACTGGCTCATATTTTCCGTTCCCCCGGCGACCACTGTGTCAGCAGCCCCCATCACAATCTCCTTCATTCCTAGGCTGATCGCCTGCATACCGGAGCCACACAACATATTCACTGTATAAGCAGGGGCGGAGATCGGTATTCCGGACTTGAGAGCCGCAACTCTTGCAATGTTATTTGCCCGGCTGGTTGACCGAACATGCCCCAATATTACCGCCTCAACCGATTCCTTCCCGACATTGGCCCTGCCGATCGCCTCCCGTATGACCGCATCCGCCAGATCTTCCGGATTGACCGGTGTAAGTGTCCCGCCATACTTCCCAATCGCGGTACGTGCTGCACTGACAATCACTGCATCCTTCATGCTTGTCCCTCCTTGGCTCCCACTGCCGCCGGTGCGGTACGACCCGTGTTCTGTGAGCTGTTTGTGTAGTCATACCACCCTTTGCCGGTTTTACGTCCCAATTCCCCTTTTTCGAATTTCTCGATCACCGCTTTTTTCGGCCCCGCTTCCGGGTTGCCTGTTTCCTCCATACGCTGCATGCGAACGTAATAATTTACGTCAATCCCGGTAAGATCCATCAGAGCAAAGGGGCCAATCGGATGATTCAACGCTTTCAGACAAGCCAGATCGATATCTTCCACCGAAGCGATTCCCTGCTCATACAACGACACAGCTTCATCCATCATGGCTCCCAGAATCCGGTTCGCAACGAACCCGGAAATTTCTTTCTGCAGGACAATCGGAATTTTCCCGATTTTGCGGGTCAATTCAATGGTGGTATCAACCGTTTCCTGCGAAGTGTGGGGATTGCGCACCACCTCCACCAACTCCATGACAAGTGCCGGATTAAAAAAGTGCATGTTGCACACTCTGTCCGGACGCTTGGTTGCATCCGCCACTTTGGAACTGACAATGGTCGAACTGTTTGTTGCGAGAATGGCATGCGCCGGTGTCAGACGATCCAGTTCAGAGAACAGTTCCCGCTTCACGTCCAGCTTTTCGATAATCGCTTCAATTACGAAATCCGCTTCCCTTGCAACCTGTTCCAGATTGTCGGCAAACGTCAATCTGGCAAACGCCTCATCCACTTGTGCCTGCGTGAGTCTCCCTTTTTCCACCCGTCGTTTCATGTGCCCTTGCAGGGCATCTTTCGCTTTGAGCAAGCTCTCGTTCGAAACATCCTGCAGCGTGACCTGATAACCTGCTAAAGCACAAACCATGGCGATTTGCGACCCCATCGCCCCCGCACCGACTACCAAAATCTTCTGAATCTTATCCGCAGTCATAGTTTCACCTCCGATTTCTATTTCCCTAGAAGTTGAGCTGCTACGATATTCCGCTGAATTTCATTCGTGCCTTCGTAGATTTTCGTAATGCGGGCATCCCGATAAAAACGCTCCACCGCGTATTCCTTCATGTAACCTACACCGCCAAATATCTGCAGTGCCCGATCCGCCACTTTATTGAAAGTCTCCGTCGCATACATCTTGGTCATTGCAGCTTCCTTAACCGCTTTTTTCCCGTTCTGCAATTGTTCGGCGACCTGATAATTGAATGCCCGGCCAACCTCCGTTTCGGTTGCCATGTCTGCAAGAATCCATCGGAGTCCCTGATTTTCCGCGATTGGCTTGCCGAATTGAACGCGCTGGTTCATGTAGTCACTCGCCAATTCAATCAGTTTCAAGCAGGATCCGTATGCCCGGGCTGCCAATGTGCACCGGCCTTCTGTCAAGATCTTCAGAGCGGATGCATACCCCATCCCCACTTCACCGATGACGTTTTCTTCCGGCACTTCGCAATCCTCAAAGAATAATTGCGCCGTATGAGAACCGCGAAGCCCCATTTTCTTGTCAACCGCTCCCACCTTAAAGCCGGGAAAATCTTTCTCAACGGCAAACGCGGTAAACCCGCCTTTTACCCCTTTTGACGGATCGGTTACAGCAATCACAGTAAACAGATCAGCGTAAGGGCCATTTGTGATAAAATGCTTCATTCCGTTGATGATCCAACGATCGCTTTTTTTCTCCGCCCGGGTTTTAATGTTGGTAGCGTCTGAACCCGCTTCCGGTTCGGACAATGCGAAGGCAGCCAAGAGCTTCCCTTCTGCCAGATCAGGCAGGTACTTTTTCTTCAAATACTCACTTCCAAGTCTTACAATACCGGTGCTGCCAATTCCCGTGTGAGCGCTGATGATGGAGACAAACCCGTTATGGGTGCGGCCCATTTTTTCCAAAACCAAACATTTGCCGATCACATCGAGTCCCAAGCCGCCATACTCCTCAGGAATCCCCATTCCGTAGAGGCCCAATTGCTTTGCCTGTTCAAGCAGATGTTCAGGCACATGATCCTCTTCTTCAATTTGCTGTGCGTATGGTTCCACTTCATTATCAACAAACTCCTGTACCGTTCGGGCGATCTGGCTCAATTCTTCTGACAACTGTATCATCGACATCCACTCCTCTCACTTGATTTGCTTGATTGTTTTTGTGTTACACCGTTCTTGTTCCACCAATCTCCGCTTCAGAATCTTCCCGACCGCGGTTTTGGGAAGAGAATCCCTGAATTCCACGCTCCGCGGTCTCTTGTATGCAGCCAACTGGTCACGGCAGAAGTCCATCAACTCCTGTTCCGTAATCACGGCTCCCGGTTTCGGAACAATGAACGCTTTGACTGCTTCTCCCCTATAGGAATCGGGAATTCCGATCACCGCCACCTCTTGAACTCCGGGATGCTGATAGAGAACTTCCTCGACTTCCTTTGGATATACGTTGAATCCGCCGGTTATAATCATCTCTTTCTTGCGACCGACTATATAGAAGTAGCCGTCTTCGTCCATCATGGCGATATCGCCCGTGTAAAGCCAGCCGTCCCGTAAAGCGGACCGGGTGTCCTCCTCATTGTTCCAATATCCCTTCATCACCTGCGGTCCTCTTACAAGCAGCTCCCCCGCTTGGCCGTGAGCCAAATCCCGGGTTCCCGTTTCCAGATCGACAATTCGCGCTTCCGTATTCGGAAACGGAATTCCGATGCTGCCAGGCTTGCGAAGTCCCACTGCAGGATTGCGATGAGTGACGGGAGAAGCTTCCGACAACCCATATCCTTCCACGATGCGGGCACCCGTTTTTTCTTCAAACAGTCTGATCACCTCGACCGGCATCGGGGCGGAACCGCAGAAGCAAAGCTTAAGGGACGACATATCGACCTCCGCACTTTTCGGGTGATGCAGGAGTGATATATACATAGTCGGCACACCTAAAAACAGGGTGGGGCGATGCTTGCCGATTATCTCGATCACTTCGTCCTTGTCAAACTTCGGAAGCAGGATCATGGTGCCTCCAATCAAAACCGCCACGTTCATGCAGCTGGTCATCCCGTACACGTGATACAGTGGAGATGTGCCGAGCAGCACCTCACCCGGAATCTGTAGAACAGGGGATGAAAATTGGAAGCTTTGATAGGCATTGGCGACCACATTGTAATGCGTCAGCATGACCCCTTTTGACCGGCCGGTTGTTCCGCCGGTGTACTGCAAAACTGCCACATCCTGCTGTGGGTCAATCCCGATATTCGGAGGAGAAGGCGGAGTGGAAGCAATCAGCTTTCCGGCATCATGAATGAATCCGCTTTCATGAGTTGGATCGGAGCTTTCCCCGAACAGCAGCAGCTTCCGCAAATCTGTCTCTTCCCGTACCCTGCTCAACTTCTCCAGGTGTTCAAAGGAGGAAATCACCCATCCGGTTCCCGAATCTTGAAAGATATAAGCAAGCTCGTTTTCCGTATACAAGGGGTTGGTCTGAACAACAATTCCTCCCGCCTGCAGAACTGCATAGTAAGAAATCACATATTCCGGGCAATTCGGGAACATCACCGCTACCCGCTCCCCTTTTTGCAGTCCCAAGTCTGCCAATGCCTTTGACCAACGATCCACTTGATCCTTGAGTTGTCGATACGTATACGTTTGATCCTCAGAACGCAATGCGGTCTGCTCCGGAAATTTCTCTGCCGTATCCGAAAGGAATTGAAAAACCGGATGAACGGGAATCGCGATCATTCTCTACACCCCCACGGGCGAATGTTTGTGACTGTATTCCTTGATTAACTGCGCTCCAATGACGTTGCGCTGAATCTCGGACGTTCCTTCGTAAATCCTTGTAATTCTGGCATCCCGATAAAATCTTTCAATCGGATATTCGGCAATGTACCCGATCCCGCCATGGATTTGGACAGCTTTGTCCGCCACCCGGTTGTAGACTTCCGAACCGTACAGCTTCACCATTGCTGCTTCTTTGATCACATTCATACCCTGATCGGTCATCCAAGCCACGCGATACGTCATCCAACGCAGTGTTTCAATTTCTACCGCCATATCTGAAAGCATGTGCAGAACTGCCTGTTGTTCGATAATTGGCTTCCCGAACTGTTCTCTTTCCATTGCATATTGGACAGATTTGTCGAGCAGATACTGACAAGACCCCAGGTTTCTTGCGGCAAGCCCCGCACGTCCGTTAGCCAGGATCTTCAGTGCATTGACATATCCTTCACCTTCCTCCCCGAGCCGGTTTTCAACGGGAACTTCAAGATCTTCAAAGAAAAGTTCACAGGAATGGGAGCCTTTCAGCCCCATCTTTTTTTCGGTTTTTCCGACAGTGAACCCCGGAGAATCTTTCTCGACAATAAAAGACGTGATTCCTTTTGGGCCTTTGCTTGGATCGGTAACCGCCATTACTGTAAACACATGGGCGTCTTTCGCATTGGTAATGTAATGTTTCGAACCGTTTAGAACGTAGCGGTCTCCTTTGCGAACCGCAAACGTTTTTAAATTCGTTGCATTCGAACCGGCACTGGGTTCGGTCAATGCGAAGGCGCCGATCCATTGTCCCGTGGCCATCTTCGGCAGGTAACGCCGCTTCTGCTCTTCATTTCCCATTTCAACGATCCCGACAGAGCCGATTCCCGTGTGGGCCCCAATCAATGTGGTAAACCCGTTATGGGTTTTTCCAAGTTCTTCATAAATCCCGCACTTTCCGACCATCCCTACGCCAAGACCGCCGTACTCCTCCGGGATACTGAGGCCGAACAACCCCATCTCTTTCGCCTTCTCCACTATTTTTGGCGGTATTTCATTCTTTTCTTCTATCAAATGAGCCACCGGTTCCACTTCGTTCTCGACAAATTCCTTTACAATCTGTCGGATCGACTCAATCTCTTCAGGCAGCGTAAAATCCATTTTTTATCTCCCTTTCAGTACGATTAGTCAGCTTTTCCAGCCTGAATCTTTTGGCCGTCTTCTCCGTATTCAAAGATGCCTCGACCCGATTTTTTGCCAAGTCGACCTGCTTTTACATACTTGGTTAGCAGCGGGCACGGACGGTATTTCTCCCCGAGTGTCTTATGCAGATACTCCAGGTTTCTCAGGCGGGAATCCAGCCCAACCAGATCCGCCAGTTCAAGCGGTCCCATCGGATATCCAAGCCCCAGTTTAATTGCCTTATCGATGTCTTCCGCCGTTGCCACGCCCTCCATCAACATGTACATCGCTTCATTTCCCACTAGAGCACTGATTCGTCCCGGCACAAACCCGGGAAATTCGTTGACTTCAACCGTTTCCTTGCCCATCCGCTCCGCAACCGTCCGAACGATCCTCACTGTTTCATCCGATGTATCCATACCACGGATAATTTCAACCAGCTTCATCTTTGGCACCGGATTAAAAAAGTGCATGGCCACACAACGATCGGCTCTGCGGGTACCGGCGGCGATTTCGGTCGGACTCATGGTCGATGTATTGGTTGCAAGTATCGTATGGGGCGGACAGATCTCATCCAACTGACGAAATAGATCGATCTTGAGATCCATCAGCTCCAAAACGGCTTCGATCACCAAATCGGCATCCATTGCGGCTGCTGCCAGATTGTCAGACAACCTGATTCTTTTAAGAGCCGCATCCGCTTCCTCTTGTATCAGCTTTCCTTTTTCTATACCTTTTTGCAGATCATGCGCGATTGACTTAAGGGCCCGTTCCATAGCGTCTTGCTTCACGTCGTGCAGTGTGACTTGGAACCCGCCAACCGCAGCCGCATAAGCGATTCCCTGTCCCATAACGCCTGAACCGATGACTGTAATCTTTTGAATCTCCAAGTAGGTTCCCCCCTCTCCCTGTTCCAGGGTATCGATTGATCCCGGTATTTCTTTACACCTCTTTTCTAAATGCAAATACCGTGCCAATGTAAGAAAATAAGACAAATTCTGATTTTATTCGCAAAAATGGGCAGATCCTGTTTGCAGGACCGGCCCATTCAAGTCAATGTTGCATGATTTAATTCATTTCTGACTTACCCAATCAAAACTTTCTTCAATTCTTCTGTCAGAACCGGAACCACTTCAAACAGGTCGCCTACGATTCCGTAGTCTGCCA
>NZ_JBHSHC010000157.1:0-86362 GCF_042652925.1 Effusibacillus consociatus | reverse complement strand
TATACCGAACGGTACGTACGGTGGTGTGGGAGGCCGGCTACTCAATTAATGGGTAGCCTCCTACCCGATTGATGTTCCAGTCTATATTTGATCGGAGAGGAAAAAGGGAAAGGAAGTGTCCGCCGCCTCATCCTGCTCCTTATTTAACCATTCTTCCTCTTCAATCTGAGCGGCAAGCAGGGGGTTTTCGCGATCAGCTTCAGAAAGGGTGGGTCGTTCCATCATTTGCATTTAAACCTCCTTATTTAGATTCGTATGTGCAGAAATGTGCCAAATATAGGTTGTACATTTTATGGTTGTGGTATAATAGGGAAAAATTTTCATCATAAGCGAGAGGGGTTTCCATATGGCTGAAAAAGTGGTTACTGAATTATCCCAAGACCTGGTTAACTTTTTACAGGGGGAAAAACTGGTCTTCCTACATACAACCGATTTTGAAACGGGTGCGCCAAATGTGGCGGCGATCTCCTGGCTGCTTGCGATCAGCCCGAAGGTGATTCGCTTTGCTGTTGATCCTCGTTCCCGCATCGTATCGAACATTAAGAAAGATGGCCGCGTCTCTGTTGCGGTACTTGGGCCCGATTCCTGTTACTCCATAAGCGGTGTGGCGAAAGCGGACACAGAGAACCTGGAGGGTGTAGCGCTCAAAATGATCAAAGTGGAAATTGCAATCGATGAGGTTCGTGATGTAATGTTTTACGGAGCGAAGCTCTTGGCTGAACCGAAGTATGAAAAAACATATGATCCAAAATTGGCGGAAAAATACGATACGGAAGTTTATACTGCGCTGAAAAAGGGATAATGGATAGTAAGACTCTTGCAGGAACCGGGACGTGGGGGCGGACCGGTAGGGGGGATTTACTTGTTGGAGAAACCATTTCTCTTTCCGTTAACCATGAAAAATGGCAAAGTGTTTGACTCCACGGGGAAAGACATCACGGAGGCGTATCAACAATTCAAACAGGTGGAGGCAGCGGAAAAGCTGACGAATGCGCTGGAGATTCTCGGTCAGGTAAAAGCGGAAGGCCAAGAAACCCGCCGCATGTTGTTTGTGGATACCGCTTATAAGTATGCTGCCATCGTGGAGACGTTTGTCGGGGATGACTTGTCCGAACGATTCAACCTGGCGTATGCAGGAAAGGTCAAGATATCGGAAACGGGCGAGTGGGTTCTTGGCAAACTCAATCGGATCTTGATCCCGCTTACAAGTTTGGCAGACCTGTACAAGTACGTGTCATCCGGAACTCTGACCATACAGATGGCAGAAACAGCATGGGATCATCGCGGATGTTCGTTTTATATGATCAAGACCGAAACCGAAAGATTCTATTAAAAATGGCTGACGAGGTCAGCCATTTTTAATTGTACCTGTTTCCCTCTCGGCGTTCAGTTCGATGATATTACCATCCGGATCACAGCAGAAGATTTGTGCCCAGCCCGTGATACTGTCAGGTTTCGCTTTATGGGGAACGTTGAGTTTCTCCAAATGGCGGAGAGTTTGCTCGTAACTTGTCACTCGAATTGCAAAATGGCCATCTCTTGAATCGATGCCGCCCTCTGTACGCAAAGTTTGTGAGGGAGGATGAACAATTACATGCAGCTGCTGATTTCCAATCTCGAACCAGGCACCCGGGAAATCAAAATTTGGCCTTGGTATCTCACGCAAACCGAGCACATCCCGGTAAAACGACTTCGCTCGTTCAAGGTCCGTAACGACTATGCTTATATGGTGAATGGAGTGGCACTCAATCACGTAATCAATCCTCCGTTCGGTGAAATGACTTGTCCTGTGATAAATCCTGACGCGGGAAGGGCGAGAAATCCGACTACTGTGGCTATGTCTTGTGGGGTTCCCAAACGCCCGACAGGCGTTTCCTGTGACAGACTTTCCCGATCCTCGGGATTCAAACCGGCAAGCATGTCCGTATCGACCACACCGGGAGCCACGGCGTTTACCGTGATTCCCGAAGGACCCATCTCTTTTGCGAGGGCTTTCGTAAGCGAGATCAGCCCTCCTTTTGCTGCCGAGTAGGCCACTTCTCCGGATCCGCCGGCAATTCCCCAAATCGAGGACATGTTAATAATTCGGCCATATTGTTTTTGTATCATGATCGGTAAAACCGCTTTTGCACACAGAAAAGGAGCTTTCAAATTGGCCGCAATTACTTGATTCCATTCGTACTCCGTAGTATCGATCAAAAGACTATGGCTGGCGATGCCTGCGTTGTTCACCAAGATATCAGGCTTTCCCAGATACAGGGAGGCGGTTTCGACAAGGCGGGTGACATCTTCAGGTTTTGTGACGTCCGCTTGCACGGGGAGTGCTTTTGTTCCGAACGATTCGCACTCCAATGCCACTTGTTCCGCATACTCCTTCGAATGGAGGTAATTCACGGCGACAAAAGCGCCGAGTTTGGCGAGTTCCTGTGCTATCGCACGACCAATTCCCCGGGAAGCTCCCGTCACTATTGCAGTTTGACCCTCAAGTGGGCGAGTGGATGGACTCAAAGAAAAATCCCCTTTTTCCTAAATTCATTCGTAAAAACATCTTACCGAAAATGCAAGAAGACTACCAGTAGGAATCAGTCACGCGCAAGTTCATTAAATCCGCTTCTTTACATTGGAAGGTAAATAGTGGTAAAACTTTATTGAAGTAGCAACAGACTCCGGCTCCAAACTATGAATCGGCGACATAACCATCTTCTATTGGTTGGTGAAATTATGGAGAAAAAATTTAAGGTAGAGCTTATTACAGCAGAATCCGAAGCTTCACGTTTTGTACGTCATAGACGCCTCATTCGTTTTCCACAGCTAACAATGCCTATGCTAGCAGCCTATACGCCCCCTAACTGGGAAGTTACTCACACGGATGAAATTGTTCAACAGGTAAACTTCGATAAAAAAATAGACGTAGTTGGAATTACTGCAAATACTCCGGCTGCACCCCATGCATATCGACTGGCGGCGGAGTTCAGAAAACGAGGTGTAACGGTCGTAATAGGGGGACCGCATGCAACTTTGTTACCGCAAGAAGTGCAGCGATATGCGGACGCTGTTGTTGTGGGGGAGGGCGAGTTGGTTTGGCCACAGCTGCTCGCCGACTATGAAAAAGGGGAGTTGAGACCTCTTTATTCATCTTGTCAGTTGCCTGACTTACAAGATATGCCGCGACCGCGATGGGATTTAATAAAAGGACGTGTTTATGGAAAAGGGGTAACGATTGCCACCCGAGGCTGCCCGTATGCGTGTGAATACTGTACGATACCGGCCATGTACCAACGAAAAATGCGTTATCGTCCCATCTCCTCGATCGTGGAAGAATTACGGCATATGCCCGGGCGGGCTCTCATCTTTTGGGACGACAATATCGGGGCGAATCGCGCGTATGCCAAGGAATTGTTTAAGGCGATCACACCATTCAAACGTTGGTGGACCAGTCAAACCACATCGGATGCCGCATTTGACGATGAGTTTATGGAGCTTGCTGCAAAGAGCGGGTGTAAAGCTCTTTTTCTCGGTCTCGAAACCATTTCTCAGCAAAGCCTGAACTCTGCCAACAAGCAGCATAACAATGTGGAGAAATATAAGGAGATTCTGCGGCGTTTTCACTACTACGGAATCGCTGTCCAGGCAGGAACCGTATTCGGGTTCGATCATGATGATCGTTCAATTTTCCGCACGACGGTGGAATTTTATCGGGAGATTGGACTTGATTCTGCTACGATCAGTGTCTTGATTCCTTTTCCGAATACGCCTCTATTCCGCAAATTGGAAGCGGAAGGAAGAATCCTGAGCTACGATTGGGAAAAATACAACGGTAAAAAAGACGTTGTTTACCAACCGGCACTAATGTCCCCGGAGGAATTGTTAATGGGGATGGAGTGGGCTGCCCGCCAATTTTATTCTGTACCTTCCATTGTGGAGCGGATGTGGAAATCAAGAACCGGTCTCTGGTGGAATCTCATTCGGAATCTGGGATACCACCTTGCGTTGCGGAATTTTGGCAATGTGGGATATAATCCGGAGCTCCCAGCGAATGGGAACCCCGTCAAACAAGCAAGAACCCCGTAGGATGCGATTACCTTTTCATCGGATCCACAATTCCAAAGTTGCCAAGTCCAATATTAGGATCGATGTATCCGCGAGGGCTGAATGGCTCAATCGGATCGGCTGTCACGAAAGGATCATCGTGGCCGAGCGCTGCTGCCTTCGCAGGTGAAAGTAAGGTGCCGCCGTGCGCTTGTAAAATCCGCTTTGCTTCACCCTTATCGATATCGTTTGTGTCGACGATTACCAGAGTGGACGTATAGCGGGCTCGAATTGCCTCTTCTTCGTTTGCCGCCTCTTCCTGGATGTAGGTTTCGCCGCCTGTTTCAATAGAGTCCTGAACCCCGATATTGTTTATCGCATTGGATACCGGACTTTCAGAGAATCCGGCTCCGGTTACTGGGATAACCGCAGCTCCGATTCCGAAAGCAGCAGCTGTAATGCTGACATCGTTATTCAACAGCGTATCCGCATCTTGATCCGGTTCCGGGCCGCGACGCACGATGGTAATCCGATTTTCAAAAAGTGGTTTTAGCTCATGAACCGCCCGAGCAGCCTGATCCATATCTTGAAATTGACCGATGACTTGTTTCACAATGATATAACCTCCTTCTGGTGCTTAGCCTGCCCTGAAAATAATTTTTTGAAAAATTATGAGCGAGCGCTCGTTCATAAGAGGATTTTTCGTGTATATTGTAGAAGTAAGAGGGTAAAGACGTGTGTTCAGAGAAGAACTGGTGAGGGGGACATCTATGTTTGGGAAAATTCTGATTGCAAATCGGGGCGAGATTGCGGCTCGCATCATGCGTACTTGTATAGCTTTAAACGTCCGAACGGTCGGTATCTATTCCGAGGCGGATGCGGAAGCACCGCATGTGAAAATGGCGGATGAAGCGTATCTGGTTGGTGGGCCGCGTGTAAATGAGAGCTATTTGAATATGGACAACATTTTGGAGATCGCAAAAGTTACGGGAGCCGAAGCGATCCATCCGGGGTACGGTTTGCTTTCGGAGAATGCAGAGTTCGCCCGTAAGTGTGAGGAAGCAGGGATCGTCTTCATTGGTCCGTCTCCCGATGTGATTGCCCGAATGGGAAGCAAAATTGAATCCCGCAAAGCCATGGAAGAAGTCGGAGTTCCGGTGGTTCCCGGAATCACGCATCCTCTTGCGGATGTTGAAGAAGCGGTTCAAGTTGCCAATCACATGGGGTATCCGGTGATGCTGAAGGCCTCGGCAGGCGGGGGCGGAATTGGAATGCAGGTGGTTCGCAATGAAGAGGAACTCCGTAAGGCATATGCGGGCAACCAAAAACGCGCAACCGATTTTTTCGGAGACGGCGCGATGTATGTGGAGAAATATATTGAAAATCCCCGTCATATCGAGATTCAAATTCTGGCTGATCAACAGGGAAACACCGTGTACTTATGGGAACGAGAGTGTTCCATTCAGCGCCGCCACCAAAAAGTGGTCGAGGAAGCTCCTTCTCCGTTCCTGGATAAAGAGACCCGAAGAAAAATGGGCGAAGCGGCTGTCAAGGCCGCGCAATCACTTGGCTACAGCAATGCGGGTACGATTGAGTTTCTGGTTGATGCGGAAAAGAATTTTTACTTTCTGGAAATGAACACGCGTCTACAGGTAGAACACCCTGTTACGGAAGAAATCACCGGGTTGGATCTTGTGGAAAAACAGCTGCGGATTGCTTGCGGAGAACCGCTTGGATTGAATCAGGCTGATGTAAAACGGGAAGGACACGCAATTGAAGTTCGGATTTACGCAGAAGATCCGAAAACGTTTTTTCCATCTCCGGGCACGATTACAAAATTGGTCACACCACAAGGTCCGGGAATTCGTCATGAACTTGCGGTGAGCGAGCGCTCGGCGGTAACCCCCTTCTACGATCCGATGATCGCAAAGCTGATTGTGAAAGGGAAAACAAGGGAGGAAGCAATCGCTCGACTGCAATCGGCACTTGCCGCGTATGAAGTAGAGGGCATTAAAACAAACATCCCGATGCTGCGAGCGGTGGCTGAACACCACGCTTTCCTCGCCGGGGATACGACCACAAGCTTTGTGGCACAACATTTACAGGGCAAATAAGAAAAACGGAGGTTATCGATGATGAATCAAGTGTTGGCAAGCATGGCGGGCAATGTCTGGAAGGTTCTGGTCAAGCCGGGAGATACGGTGGAAGCGGGGCAGGATGTGGTGATTCTTGAATCGATGAAAATGGAGATCCCTATCGCAGCTGACTTTGGTGGAAAAGTGAAGGAAGTCAAAATCAATGAAGGCGATTTTGTCAATGAAGGGGACGTCCTGGTCGAGCTGGAATAGAGAGTGAGGGGAGCAGGCTGTGAAATTTCCGGGAACTGTTACCATAAAAGAAGTCGGGCCGCGGGACGGGCTGCAAAACGAGAAAGCGTTTATCGACACTGAGGATAAAATCAAGTGGATTAACCAATTGTCCCATTCAGGCCTGAAATATATCGAGATCACTTCGTTCGTAAATCCAAAGTGGATTCCCGCACTGGCGGACGCATTTGAAGTGGCGAACGGGATCGAACGGGTAGCGGGAGTCACTTATACGGCACTTGTGCCGAATCGAAAAGGACTTGAGCGGGCGCTCGAAGCAAACATCGATGAAGCGGCTGTCTTTATGTCTGCGAGCGAAACCCACAACCGGAAAAATATCAACAAGTCGATTGATGAAACGTATCCGGTTTTACGCGAAGTGGTGGAGGATGCACTCGAGGCCGGAAAATCGGTGCGCGGATATGTTTCTACAGTGTTTGGTTGTCCATACGAAGGGGCTGTGGAGGTAGAAGCGGTTGTCCGCGTAGCGGAAAAGCTGTTTGAGATGGGAATCGGCGAATTGTCGATCGGCGATACGATTGGACTTGCCAATCCCAAACAGGTCCAAAACGTCTTGCATGTCCTTTTGAAACGATTCCCCGCAGATCGCTTGGCCATGCATTTTCACGACACACGGGGCACTGCTATGGCGAATGTGCTGGCTTCACTTGATGTGGGAATTGCAACATTTGACGCATCCCTTGGAGGCCTCGGTGGCTGCCCGTATGCGCCTGGAGCATCCGGCAACTTGGCGACGGATGATTTACTTTACATGCTTGAAGGAATGGGCATCCAAACAGGTGTAGATCGGGAAAAACTGTTTTCTGCCGCCCGCTTTATTGAGGAGAAATTAGGGCGGCCCCTGCCAAGTCATAACCTTCAAGTTGCCAGGGGGTGCTAAAAGTGGATAACAAAGCAATCTTAGTGTCAAAGCGGGAAGATGGAATTGCAACTCTCGTATTAAACCGTCCGGAAGCGGCAAACGCATTGTCGGTCCAGATGCTTTATGAACTCCATGAGGCCATAAATGAAATCCGGTTTGACCGCTCTGTCCGCTGCGTAATTATTACAGGAGCGGGGGAGAAAGCGTTTTGTGCGGGGGCGGATCTGAAAGAGCGCTCCGGGATGGATCCAACGCAGGTTCGGAAAACGGTCTCCCTGATCCGGGGGGATATGAATGATCTGGAATCGCTTCCACAGCCGGTCATTGCGGCCGTAAACGGTGTGGCGCTGGGCGGAGGAACAGAACTGGCACTGGCCTGTGACATCCGGGTGGCATCTGAACACGCGAAGTTTGGTCTGACTGAAACGTCTCTCGGAATCATTCCGGGGGCGGGTGGCACCCAGCGATTGCCTCGACTGATTGGCAAGGGACGGGCGAAAGAGCTGATTTTTACCGCCAAACGAATCGATGCAAATGAAGCTTTGGCTATCGGACTGGTTGAGTATGTTACACCCGCCGAATCCTTAATGGAGAAAGCTTTGGAAATTGCGGAACAGATTGTCCGCAATGCCCCCATTGCAGTGGCCCAAGCCAAATATGCGATTGATAAAGGCTTTGATGTGGATCTCAATACAGGCCTTGCGATTGAGATGAATGCTTATGAAGTGACCGTTCCGACGAAGGATCGGCTCGAAGGATTGCAGGCGTTTAAGGAAAAACGGGCGCCAAACTATATCGGGGAGTAAAAAACTCCCATTAAAAAATTATTTGCGGAGAGGAGAGATCAGCGTGTCATTCGAAAAAGATTTGCAGGCTCGCGTCGAACAGATCAAGAAGGGTGGAGCTTCGAAATATCATGAAAAGAATGCGGAACAGGGAAAGCTGTTCGTGCGAGATCGCTTGCAGTTGTTGTTTGATCGGGGCTTTGAGTTGGAGGATGCACTGTTTGCCAACTGCATGGCCGAAGACCTCCCGGCAGACGGTGTTGTCACCGCAATCGGCAAGGTAAACGGGCAAGTGGTTTGTGTGATGGCCAACGATTCTACGGTCAAGGCGGGTTCTTGGGGTTCCCGAACGGTTGAAAAAATCATTCGGATTCAAGAGACTGCAGAGAGGATGCGGGTCCCGTTGATTTATCTGGTTGACTCGGCCGGGGCGCGTATTACGGATCAGATCGAAATGTTCCCGGGAAGACGGGGAGCCGGACGGATTTTCTACAATCAGGTGAAGCTGTCGGGCAAAATCCCGCAGGTATGTTTGCTGTTTGGACCTTCCGCCGCAGGGGGAGCGTATATTCCCGCGTTTTGTGACATTGTGATTATGGTTGACGGCAATGCGTCAATGTATTTGGGATCTCCCCGCATGGCGGAAATGGTCATTGGTGAAAAAGTCACCCTTGAGGAGATGGGCGGAGCCCGGATGCACTGCTCAGTGTCCGGGTGCGGGGATGTGTTGGCTGCCAACGAAGAGGAAGCTATTGCATTGGCACGCAGGTATCTCTCGTACTTTCCGGCCAATTTTTCCGAAAAACCGCCTGTCCAAGAAGCCAAGGCACCCAAGCAATTCGAGAAAACGCTTGAAGAAATTATCCCGGCCAACCAGAATGCTCCATTTAACATGTATGACCTGATTGACCGGATCATCGACGAAGGGTCGTTCTTTGAAATCAAGAAACTGTTCGCGGGTGAATTAATCACGGGATTGGCCCGCATGAACGGAAAAGCGGTCGGCATCATCGCGAACCAACCGCGCGTAAAGGGCGGCGTGTTGTTCCATGACTCTGCAGATAAGGCGGCACGGTTTATCACATTGTGTGACGCGTTCCATATACCGGTCCTGTTCTTGGCTGACGTGCCAGGGTTTATGATCGGAACGAAGGTCGAACGTGCAGGTATCATCCGTCATGGTGCCAAGATGATCTCCGCAATGTCGGAAGCTTCTGTGCCCAAGATTTCGGTGATTGTACGGAAGGCGTACGGAGCGGGTCTCTACGCAATGGCGGGGCCTGCGTTTGAACCGGATTGCTGCCTGGCTCTGCCTACGGCACAGATCGCCGTCATGGGACCGGAAGCTGCGGTGAATGCGGTGTACGCAAACAAAATTGCCGAGCTGCCGGAAGAGGAGCGGGCTGCTTTTATCGAAGCAAAACGGGAGGAATATCGCAAGGATATCGATATCTACCGTCTGGCATCCGAAATGGTGATCGATGGCATCATCCCGGCCAATTCCCTGCGGGATGAGTTGATAAAGCGGTTTAAGGCATATTCATCGAAGTACATGGTGTTCTCGGAGCGGAAACACCCTGTGTATCCGGTGTGATAATGAAGTAAGCGGTTAGGAGGAAACGGATGTTTAATCGGACTTTTGAAGAGTATGAGGTAGGGGAACAGTGGGTCAGCCGCGGCAGGACGTTAACAGAATCAGATATTGTGAATTTCGCCGGGGTAAGTGGAGATTTCTATGTGCTGCATACGGATGCAGAGTATGCCAAAGGAACACCGTTCGGACAACGAATCGCGCATGGAATGTTGGTTTTATCGATTTCAACAGGGTTAATGGATTTCTTTCCCGGCAAAGTTCTGGCTTTTTACGGCATCGATCAACTTCGATTCACCGCGCCAACGTTTATCGGGGATACAGTCCATGTGGAAATGGAACTGCTTGAAAAACATGAACGGCGGTCGGGAGGTTTGCTTGTTGTGAAACATGAAGTAAAAAAGCAAACAGGAGAGCCGGTGATTGTCGGAACTCTGAAAATACTGGTCGGGGCAAATTAATGCCCCTTTTATCAAACGACACGGAAACAGACAAACGGTTATCCGTTCTATCCGGTGTGATGCTTTTTTTGGCATAAACCTATAAAGGAAAGCATGAAAGAGGGGTTCCTATCAATGGGGGGAGCCTCTTTTTAATTTGGATTTTTCGAATAATACGATTTTCTAATGCATACCCAATTGTAAAGAGGAGCCGGGCACAGAAGGAGTCGCTTTTTTTCGGCAAGGGAGGGGAACGCATGGATTTTCTTGAGATGATCTATCGGCTGCTAATTCAAGCCAACTGGGAAATGTATGTACGGATTCTGATAAGTGCTGTCTTAGGACTTTACATAGGCTGGGATCGGTCGTATAAAAATAAACCTGCCGGGCTGAAGACCTATATGTATGTATCCGTCGCTTGCACATTGATTACTCTTGTCTCCATTTATAGTGTGAGACTCTACAGCAGTCCGAACAGCGGTACGATGATGGATCCCATGCGCCTCGCGGCACAGATTGTGACGGGGTTGGGTTTTTTGGGAGCGGGGGTAATTTTAAAAGACGGCTGGCAGGTCAAAGGGTTAACCTCTGCCGCCATGATCTTTTTTGCGGGTGGAGTGGGGATTGGGATTGGGGCCGGATTCTATGGGATCGTGATTTTTTCGGTCATCACGACATTTGTTTTCGCGAGAGTGGGTTTATATTTTGAAAAAAGGCATCGAAAATTTGCCCGAAGCAGCAGCCCGAATCCCAACGCTTCGAAACATGATGAGGTCATTTGAATCGAATCTCGAGGGGATTGGATGGCTGCAAGTTAAGCGGGGAGGCGCGTTGCATCAGCCTCCCCTTCGAGCTCCCCATTTTTCATCGAAAACCAGATCTGCAAGAGGAATTCGCCCCCGCCAGCCGGATGTTTCGAGCAGTGGGCGCGGAGGAAAATCATCGACATACCCGAGGGAGATCAGACCGATCGGGTCGATGTGCGGAGGTATATCGAGAATGTGGCGGATGTCCGGTTTTTTGAAAATTGACACCCAGCCCATGGCGATTCCTTCTGCCCGAGAAGCCAGCCACATATTCTGGATGGCACAGGATACAGAGAACACGTCCGTTTCGGGAATCGAGTTGCGGCCCAATACATGTCGGCCGCCCCGGGTAGGATCACAAGTGACACAGATCGTTAACGGTGCCTGAAGAATTCCTTCCACCTTTAGTTTCAGGTAAAGATCTTGACGGTTGTCTTCGAAATGCAGGGAGGCGGCGACTCTTTCCCGATCTACCGCGTCTCGTAAGCGTTGCTTCACTTCCTGCGAACGAATCAAAATAAAGTTCCACGGCTGCATGAACCCGACGGAAGGGGCATGGTGTCCGGCATCCAGGATCCGGGCAACCGCATCTTCATCAAGCGGATCAGGCAGGAAAGAACGGATATCACGCCTTTCATAGATGGCTTTGTAGACGGCAGCGCGTTCTTGATCGGTAAAAGCGTGGCGGTTCATTGGGAATCTGCCTCCTTGCCTTTGCCCATTGCATGCCGGAAAACATTGCGGGAACGAATGTATTCCCGGTCGAAACGTCCGCAGCGTGCGTTGGCGGCACGGGCCATCGCGAAAAACAGGTCAGACAGCCGGTTCAAATAACGCAAGCATTCCGGATTGATCGATTCCGTTTTGGACAGAGCGACCACCCGCCGTTCCGCTCTACGGGTTACCGTACGGCAGACGTGAAGCTTGGCGGCAGGACGTGAACCTCCGGGCACAATAAATTTTTTTACCGGCACGGCTTGCTGCATATACTGATCGATCAATGGTTCAAGACGATCCACCATTTCGGCTGTCACTTTGTACGGACGAACCTCTCCGACCGTTGCCAAATCGCTCCCAACATCAAACAGTTCCTGCTGGACGTCATCCAAAACATCCGCCATATCCCGCAGATCGACCGGCCACTCTTCAAGTAATGCCAATGCATCGCCAACGAAAGAATTCGCTTCATCTACGGTGCCGTAAGCGTCAACCCGTAAATCATCTTTGCTGCGTCGATCCCCGACAAGAGCTGTCGTTCCTTGATCACCGCTGCGTGTGTAAATGCTCATCCGGAATTGCCTCCTTTAATGATTCAATCACATCTTTGACAGATTCATACACCCGCCCGTAGTCGATTCCCGGCCGGCAAATCACGATCACCCGGATGCCGTTGTCCAAGGCAGCTTTCACCTTTTCTTTGACAGATCCCTCTGCACCCGATTCTTTGGTGATCACGGTGGTTACATTATAATGACGATAGAAAGCGACATTCAGGTCTTCGGAAAAAGGGCCCTGCATTGCCACTATATTCTTTTGCGGGATCCCAAGTTCAGAACACTTGCGCATGTTGTCCTCCGTGGGGAGCATGCGGGCAATCATGCGGATTCCATCTATGCCGTTGAGAATTTCGGCAAATATGTGGAGTGTCTTGGAACCTGTTGTCAAAAAAATGGTTCCTTTCCGTTCCAAAGCGGCTTCGGCAGCCTCCCGATAATCCCGGACATACGTAATCAGAGGATGATCCGACAAAATCGTACCGGGACGTTCATAACGGAAATAAGGAATTCCCGTGAAATTGGCTGCCTGCATTGCATTTTGCGAAGCGATTTCGGCAAACGGATGACTGGCATCGACAACGGCGATTATCTTTTCCCGCTGCAGCATTTCAACCATTTCCTCCGTCGTTTTGCGTCCCACAGAAACCGCAAGTCCCGCTTCCCTTAAAGATTCCGCAGCTGATTCCGTGACTACCGAAGTGAGCAGCGAATATCCCGCGGATCGCAGTTCAATCGCCAATTCGCGGGCGTCGCTCGTGCCCGCCAAGAAGAAAATCATTGATCATACCCCCAATGACACCCCAAAAAGTGAAGAAAACGTTTCAACGGGAATTCCGAGTACTTTTTGGGGGCCCCATAATTATTAAACAATAATAAACCCCTCGCCAGGGAGGGGAAGGACACACCAAGACCATGCAGACAAAGAAACAGTCCCGTGTGACACCTCCCTATCTCCCGTAGGTACAGCGCGTCGTGCGACGCGACATTACGGTGCCGCTGGAACAGGCAGGTCTCCTGGCTTCGAATCTTCATCCTGTACTCCCTTCCCAAGCATATGCTCAGTGGCTTCCATACAGGACTCCTCGTTACAGTGGCGGGACCGCGTTGGATTTGCACCAAACTTCCCTTTTTCCTGTTCCCGAAAATATCCAATTGTTCATTAGTCCGAACTCCATATCCATGTATTCGGAACGGTTGCTTAAAATCCTGCCGATCCCAAAAATTTCACGGGGAAGGAAAGCGGTTAGTTGTTTCGGCTTTCGATATTGAGATGTTTTACAAAATATTATAAAATTAAATTCGATAGATAACCTGAGTATTTATTTTCACTCTTCAAATGAATGAATATTCATTCATTTGGTCTTGTTATCATATCATGAGGCAGGCCAATATTTTTTGGGGGAGAGGCAAATGACCACGACTGAAGAACAAAATCTGCTCAATCTTACTTTGCCAGGATTTTTGGAACAAGCTTGTAAGCGGTTTCCTGTACGAACCGCCATTCACTTTAAGGGACTGGAATTGGATTATCAAACACTTTGGGTATATGCGAATCGTTTTGCTGCCGGGTTATCCGGACTTGGAATCGAAAAGGGAGACCGGGTGGCCATTATGCTCCCAAACTGTCCTCAGTACGTCGTAGCCTATTACGGGATTTTGCTGGCGGGCGGAATTGTGGTCCAGCTCAACCCGATGTCGGTAGAGCGAGAGATCGACTATTTTCTGAGTGACTCGGGGACCAAAGCAATGGTGGTGTTTGCCCCGCTGTTGCCAAAGGTCGCAGGAGCACCAAGTTCTGCGAATCTGGTGAAGAAAATCGTTGTCGATTTGCCGCCAACCGGTACGGTTTATGAGGGGGATGCGGTAGGGTTTGAAGCTTTCGTTGCTGGAGCACCCATACCAACCTCCCAAGTGGAAATTTCACCGGAGGATGTAGCGGTTTTGCAGTATACCGGCGGAACGACCGGTCGGTCCAAGGGCGCTATGCTGACCCATCGGAATATTGCTGTCAATGCTTATCAAACATATGTCGTGATGGGGGGAGAACAGAAGGAACAGGATCGTTTTCTGGTAGTTCTTCCGCTCTTCCATGTGTATGGAATGACAGTGGCAATGAACGCCGGCATCGTGGGTGGCTCTCAGTTGGTCATCCTGCCGCGTTTTGATCTGGAAGAAACCTTGAATACAATCAGGGAAACAAGACCGACGATTTTTCCGGGTGTCCCCACTATGTATGTAGCGATTAACTCTCATCCGAAAGCGGAAGAGTACGGGATTTCGTCAATTCGCATTTGCGTGAGCGGTTCTGCCCCCATACCGGTTGAAGTCATTAAAGAATTCGAAGCGAAGACGGGCGGAACAATGATCGAAGGGTACGGCTTGTCAGAAGCGTCGCCTGTTACCCACTTCAATCCGCTTGAAAAACGGAAGCCCGGATCGATCGGCAGCACACTTGTTTACACAGAAGCCAAAATTGTCGATGTGAGTGATCGAACGAAGGAACTTCCGCCATATGAGGCGGGTGAGCTTCTCATTCGCGGTCCGCAAGTCATGAAGGGATACTGGAACATGCCGGAAGAAACGGCGGAGACGATTCAGGATGGCTGGCTTCACACAGGAGATATTGCCCGAAGAGACGAAGACGGCTATTATTACATTCTTGACCGCAAGAAAGATATGATCATTGCGGGAGGCTTTAACGTGTACCCGCGTGACGTGGAAGAAGTATTATACCAGCATCCGGCAGTGCAGGAGGCTGTGGTGATTGGAGTTCCCGATGAATATCGCGGTGAAAACGTGAAGGCATTTCTTGTGCCGAAGCCGGGAGTGACTCTGACGGAGCAAGAAATGTCCGTCTTCTGCCGTGAAAAATTGGCTGCCTATAAAGTGCCCCGCATCTTCGAATTCCGATCCGAGCTGCCCAAGACAGCCGTTGGAAAAATTCTTCGTCGAACTCTGAGAGAGGAAGAATTCAAAAGGGTGTAAAAATCAAAACGGGTATAGACAAACTCTGTCACATCACTGTATCCTTAACACGAAGATGAAAATTTCGCTTGTCATATAATTTCATATTGTTCTCGTCTAGGTGCCCTTGTGTCAGCAAGGGGTAACAGGGAATCGGGTGCAAATCCCGAGCGGTCCCGCCACTGTAACCGGCGAGCTCTCTTTCATTGATGTCACTCGAGTAATCGGGGAAGACGAAAGAGCGCAATGATCCGGAAGCCAGGAGACCTACCTAAACGAGTTCACCAAGTCAGCCTTCGAGGAAAGGTTCGGTGTAAAGAATTGGATCTCTGCGACTGTTTGTTTGATTGCGCAGATCACCATGCATTTATTCCCCCAGCCTTTTTGGCTGGGGTTTTTTAGTTGGGCTGAACGGTTTATGCAAGCGGAAACTGACATCACATCTGGATAGGGAACAGGAGGATTTCAACAAAATGAAATGGATCAAAAATGCACGTAACTTTGTACTTTTATTTTTAACGGCCGTGCTTGCAGTACTGCCTGCATGCGGAAGCTCAACGAAAGAAACTTCAACACAGGCCACCACCCAAGAATCTGCAAAATCCACTGCCTACCAACCGGTTACGATAGAAAACTATAACCGGACTCTCACTTTCAAGGAAGTACCCAAGAGGGCTGTCACATTAAACCAACATGTGACGGAAATCATGCTTGCCTTGGGGCTGGAGGATCGAATGGTGGGCACCGCGTATCTGGACGATAAAATATTGCCGGAATTTCAGGAGGCATACTCCAAAATTCCCGTACTGTCAAATAAGTATCCTTCGAAAGAAGTGTTTATGGCGGCTCAGCCGGACTTTGTCTATGCAGGTTGGAAAAGTGCTTTCACGGAAAAAGCGGTCGGAACGGTTGAGGAGTTGGAAAAAGCAGGAATTCGAGCATATCTTCAGGAGTCCTCTGACATGACAGCCCCTACCCTGGAGGATGTGTATAAGGATATCCAGAACATCGGGCGAATTTTTAATGTCGAAGCGAAGGCAAACGAAACGATCAACAAAATGAAGAAGGATATGGAACAAATCACCAAGCAAATCGGACCAGTCGATAAACCTCTCAAGGTTTTCGTTTATGACAGCGGGGAGGATCAAGCTTTTACGGCGGCCAACAACTACATGACCCGTTTGATCAGCTTGGCGGGAGGAAAAAACGTATTTGATGACATCCAGAAAGGCTGGGCTAAAGTTAACTGGGAAGAGGTCGTAAACAGAAATCCGGAGGTTATCATTATTGTGGATTATGGTGAAAAGACTGTCGCACAGAAACAAGACCTGCTTCTCGCTAAAAAAGAGCTTGCCGATGTTCCCGCTATAAAAAACAAGAGGTTTATAGTGCTTCCTCTTTCAGCAGCAGCCGAGGGAATCCGTGCACCTCTTGCACTAAAGATACTATCCAAAGGGTTTTACCCGGATAAATTCAAAGAATAAAGCGGTAGCAATGTTGTACCCCGAAAAGAGGTGAATTGTTGTGCAGAAAGCAATTCAGCAAGAAGAGTTACCTTTTCAGAGATCCGATTCCTATCAGATTGAGACTGAAAAACCCGATATCAGACAATATCGGGTTTGGTTTTCAATCATCTCCGCCAGCTTGACGATTGCCCTTGTTGTTTCAATGACTATTGCGGTCACCCTTGGACCGGTTCCGATCCAGCCAGAAACGGTATGGCGTATCGCCTTATCTCACATCCCTTTCTTCAGTGAATGGGTGGAAGCTGACTGGTCGAAGGCACAAGAACACATTATCTGGGACATTCGCTTTCCGCGGGTGCTGCTCGGAGCTATTGTCGGTGCAGGATTATCCGTCGTGGGAGTGGCTATTCAGGCCCTCGTAAGAAATTCGCTGGCCGATCCCTATCTTCTTGGCGCATCCTCTGGTGCTTCAGTCGGTGCTACGCTTGTGATCTTGTTTGGCGCGTTTAGTGTCTTTGGTCAATATGCCCTTTCGTTTGGCGCGTTTGTGGGGGCTCTTTTATCCGTTATTTTTGTCTTTTTTCTTTCACAGGTGGGAGGCCGTATCTCAACGGTTCGGCTGCTGCTCGCCGGTATTGCCGTTTCTGCAATCCTGATGGCAGTCACAAGTATGATAATTTTTGCGGCACCGAAAGAGCACGCCATCCGTTCTGTACTGTTTTGGATCAAGGGCAGCTTGGCCGGGGCAAAATGGGACTACCTCACGATTCCGGCTCTGGCGGTCATTGCCGGCACGATTGTTCTTCTTTTCCAATACAGAACGCTCAACGTCATGCTAATGGGCGAGGAGACAGCGAGTACACTAGGGGTCAATACCGATCGTTTCCGCAAATTTCTCTTGGTGCTAACCGCACTGTTAACGGGTGTGATTGTCGCAATAAGCGGGGCGATCGGTTTTGTCGGGCTGATGATGCCTCATATTGTCCGACTCATCGTTGGCTCTGATCATCGTCGTGTCTTGCCGGTGAGTGCACTGCTCGGGGCGATTTTTATTATTTGGGCGGACGTTTTGGCAAGACTTGTGTTCGCACCGGAGGAGATACCGATCGGCATCATCACTTCGTTGTGCGGAGGTCCGTTTTTTATCTGGTTGATGCGCCGCAGCTCCTATTCATTTGGAGGTGGCGGACGATGAATCTTCTGGTGGAGAACATTTCGATTACCATCGAGAAGAAAAATCTTTTGAGAAATATTGGGTTGCAAGTGGAGACGGGAGAATTTATAGGTCTGATCGGGCGGAACGGAAGCGGAAAATCGACATTGTTGAAAAGTGTCTACCGCATCATGAAACCCGACGCTGGAATCATCTCTTTGGACGGCGAAGATATCTTTCGCTTGTCTCCCCGTCAAACAGCGCAGCGTATGGCCGTTGTACGGCAAGAGGCACCGGTTGAGTTTGATTTTACGGTCCGTGAAATTGTGAAGATGGGACGTTCTCCGCATAAGCGATTGCTCCAATCTGATTCGACAGATGATCAAGACATTGTCAATGATTCGCTGTCTCGTGTCGGTATGCGAGACCTTGCCGACCAAAGTTATATGACGCTGTCCGGCGGGGAAAAGCAGCGGGTACTCATTGCCAGGGCCCTTGCTCAACAGGCCAAATTTCTGGTGCTTGATGAACCTACCAACCATCTTGATATTCGTTATCAACTGCAAATCATGGATCTGCTAAAAGATCTGAAAATTACTGTGCTTGCCGCACTGCATGATTTAAATATTGCCGGAGTGTATTGCGATCGTCTCTATGTGATTGAATCCGGAGAAATTGTCACTTCCGGCACCCCGGAAGAAGTGCTGCGACCGGAGTTGTTGCGGAATGTGTTTGGCGTAGAAACAGAGGTCATCATTCATCCGATTACAGGGAAACCCCATATTACCTTCTTTTCGGAGATGAGCATACGCAAAGAATAGGGAGGACGATCGAATTGGCGCATAGTAAATGCAGTTTCTGCGGCTTTCTCTATAATGAATGGGCCGCGCAGAACCCGTTCGACCGGAATTGGAATCAACGGATACTTTGGAAGAATTAGTGATAGCAGGACAATTAGGAACAGCTGAACCTTTTCGCGCTGACGTTTGGCGTGATGGGGGATATCCATTCGGGAGTCCGGTGTTCGAAAGCGATCCCGCAGCTGCATCGCGTTGGACCGTGTTTGCCAAAAAAATGACATGTGAAATGTAAGTGAACAACAAAAGGAGATACCCATGAACATTATCAAACGGAATGGTCAAACAGAAGAACTTATATTTGCCAAGTTTAAAAAAGTGATTGATTTTGCGTGTGAGGAGCACGCGGGGTGTGATCCACTGGAGTTGGAGACGGCACTCTTACCGCACTTTAAAAACAACATCACCACAAAAGAAATTCAAAGAACATTGATCCAGGTGGCAGTTGAGAAAACAAGTGTGGAGCAGCCGAATTGGCAGTTCGTTGCCGCGAAGCTGCTCGTTTATGACCTCTACAAGGACGCGGCCATTCATAGGAAGTACGATCATTTTGGCTATGGGGATTTCTATACCTTGCTCGTAGACCTCACAGAGAAAGGACTTTACGGCAGTTATATCCTGGATAACTATTCAAAGGACGAAGTGGACGAGCTGGGAGCGTATATCAAGCCGGACCGGGACTATCTGTTTAATTACATTGGATTGAAGAACCTTGCGGATCGGTACCTTATCAAGGGAGTGAATGGGGAAGTTTTGGAACTTCCACAGGAGCTGTTTATGGGAGTCGCCATGCATTTGGCTATGAAGGAACGTGAGAAAGTAAAATGGGCGAAGCAATTCTACGATGTGTTGAGCAGTCTGGAAATGACAGTAGCTACGCCTACATTAGCGAACGCGAGAAAGCCGCATCATCAGTTGTCGAGCTGTTTTATTGATACGGTTCCGGACAATCTCCGGGGAATCTATCATGTTGACCAAATAAAAGAAGATGTTGCAAAATACGGAGTGCGAAACGCATGGATGTTTGCGATTGCGCCTACCTCAACCACCTCCTTGATAGCGGGTTCTACAGCGGGTATTGACCCGATTTATAACAAGTTTTTCATTGAGGAGAAGAAAAATGCTGTCATTCCGCAAACAGCACCTGATTTAAACCCGGAAACGTTTTGGTACTACAAGGAGGCTCACTACATTGACCAACGCTGGAGTATTCGAGCGGCAGGAAAACGGCAGCGTCATATTGATCAGTCGCAATCTTTTAACTTGTATATTACACCCGGAATCTCTGTGAAGGAGTTCCTCGAACTTTATGTGGCGGCTTGGGAAAACGGTCTCAAAACTGTTTATTATTGTCGAAATAAGAGTTTGGAAGTGGAAGATTGTATAAGCTGTTCGGCGTAGCATGATTGGAGGATGTAAGGGTGGAGCTAACCAAGAAAAAGTTATTCAACGAATCTGGTGACCGAGACTGGGGCAAGCGCCGTATGATTGGCGGGAATACGACCAATCTGATCGAGTTAAATAACGTAAAATATGAATGGGCTACCAAAATGTATCGCACAATGATGAACAATTTTTGGATTCCGGAGGAAATTCCTTTAGCGCAAGATGCCAAAGATTATAAGAAATTGACTGCTGAAGAGCGGCAAAGCTACGATAAGATCATCAGTTTCCTAATCTTCTTGGATTCTTTGCAAACGGCTAATCTTCCTAACATTAATGATTACATCACTGCACCTGAAGTCAATCTTTGTTTGACTGTCCAAACGTTTCAGGAAGCGGTTCACAGCCAAAGCTATTCCTATCTATTAGACAGTGTGTGTTCCGCCGAAGTGCGGGACAGTATTTACAATCAATGGCGGGAAGACAAGCACCTGCTCAGGCGTAACCGATTTATTACGGATCTGTATGAGAGCTTTATAGAAAATCCGTCAGAAGAGAATCTCTTGCGTACCATCATGGCGAATTATATTTTGGAGGGCATCTACTTTTACAGTGGTTTCAGTTTTTTCTATGCGTTAGGCAGACAGGGAAAAATGCTGGGTACTGTATCTGTCATTAAGTACATTCAACGCGATGAGTTGACTCATTTAGCTTTATTTCAGGGAATTTTTCGTGAAATTCGGAAAGAAAATCCGGAATTGTTCACACCCAAACTTATTAAAGATCTCCGGCAAATGATGAAAACAGCTGTCGAGCATGAGATCGGATGGGGACAATACATCACAAACAATGAGATTCCCGGATTGAATGATGAAATTATTGAAAAGTATATTAAGTATTTATCGAATGAAAGATTGAAGAAACTCAATTTGGAAATTCTGTATCCGGAGGTTACAGATCACCCGATGAAATGGGTAGAAAGCTTCAGCAATATGAACGGAATCAAAACCGACTTCTTTGAGCAAAAGGTGACCAACTATAGCAAATCTTCGAATTTAAATTGGGATGATCTCTGATCGCAAACAAATTGGGTATGGACAAACTTTGCCAAATCCATGTATGCTTAACACGAATATAAAAATCTTGTCTTTCATAATTATTTCAATAGCGTACTCGTCTAGGTGCCCCAAGATTAATGGGGGTAACAGGGAATCGGGTGAAAATCCCGAGCGGTCCCGCCACTGTAACCGGCGAGCTCTCTTTCATGATGTCACTCGAGGAATCGGGGAAGGCGAAAGAGCGCGATGATCCGGAAGCCAGGAGACCTACCTGGAGCGAGCACACCCAAGTCTGCCTTCGAGGAAAAGGTACGGTGTATGAGTAGGAATCCTGCGATCAATGGTGTTCGTGTGCAGGTTACCATGCTTATTTAGACCCCAGCCTTTTCGGCTGGGGTTTTTTACTGGGCTGAAGTAGTCAGGCATGCGGGGGAGCCGGATTGATATTCAGGGAAGGAGGTGAACAGATGACTACAATCGCTCAAAAGCTTTTTGCGATTCAGGTGAGTCCGACACTCGCCAAAATTTTATATGTTTTACAGTGGGTGCTTCTAATCGGGTGGATCCCTTTTACATTATACGGACTGTTCTTTACTCCCATTGCTCCGCTGCACGATGCGGTCCATCCGACCCGTCACAGCATGACGATGGTTCCCTGTCACTAGTCCTATCCTGTTACTTATCCCCCGCATGCCTGAACATTTGAGCAATAGATTTGCCGGAAACATACTTTGGTAGGAAAAAGGAGATGGAAATTGTGAAGTTCAATCTGTTCCGCTTTGTACTTTTCTTAATTCTTCCCGTTGTCATTATCAGTTCTATCGTCTTTAGCGTAGGGATTCTGGAGAGTTATGAGGAAAAAGGGGAATATCTGGTTCCTCAGAATCCTATCGCACACGAAAGTGCCACGTTCTCTTATCAGTTACTCGATCCGGCCACGAATCAGCCGCTCCAAAACGCTTCGGTACATATGGAAATTGTCAAAACGGAAGCGCTGAATCCTTGGCTGTATGTCGGATATCTCCGCGAGGACAATCAAGGTACCGGTTTGGTCTATGAGATGGACTACTTGCTGCACGACGGAAAAATTCAACTGGAATCGAACTTCTGGGATGCAGGTTCCTATACAGTCTCAATCCACGCGACAGCACCCGGACTAAAATCGCCGGTTGATGTTCAGATTCCGGTTGAGGTAAAAGTGCCGTTGGGGAAAATCGTGAATACAATCGGCTTGTTTGCGGCTATTTTGATTGCTGCGATGATCAGCGGCTATATTGCAGGAACTCTTGAGAATCCGTTTAAGAAAGCCTCCAATTCAGGTGGAGCGATTAAAACTGTCGTTTCCGTTCTTGTTGTTGGGCTGCTGGTTGCAGGAAGCGTCCCATCTGCATTGGCACATGGGAATGGGGCTCCATCCGGACCGGGTGGCACGATGCAGATCGAAAAGGAGGGTGTAAAAGCCGAATTAAAGATGAATCCTGCAGAACCAGTACAAAAAGGCGAGCCTGTTCATTTTACAATGACCTTCCGGGACGCAAAAACGGGTGAACCGGTGAAGGGAATTGACGCAAACGTATCCCTGAACCATATTGATGACAATTTGACGATGTTCTCCACACGCACCCAGATTCAAAATGGGCAGTTGGAATTTGATTATGCTTTTCCGGATACTGCCGAGTTTGCAGTTGTTGTGCATGCGGCACCAAATTCGCCGCAATCAACGCTTTCCGCACCGTTTGACGGCGAGTTTTCTTTTGAAGTGCCTCCGGTCGATCCAAGCTTGGGAGCCCAAATCCGGGCAGGTATTTTAATGTTGGCGGTCGTGGCTGCGGGACTCGTGATCGGAGTGGTTGGAGGGAAGCGAAGAAAGGCAGCTTTTGCGTGACTACCGCCATCTATTGATGTTTGGAGAATGCGATTTGGAATTTTGAACAGCAAAAGGAGTGACTCAAATGACGTTTGTTCCGTTGACAACTCAACCGCAAGAAATCGAGGAAAAGAGTTTTGAGATTATTGCAGAGGAACTGGGGGAGCACCCTTTCACCGCAGAACAGTTCCCTGTGGTGCAGCGGGTGATCCATGCTTCGGCTGATTTTGAACTTGGACGGTCGCTTCTTTTCACCCCTGATGCGATTCAGGCCGGCATTCAAGCGATCCGCTCCGGTTGTCCGGTGGTCGCGGATGTCCAGATGGTAGAGGTAGGGGTTTCCAAACCCCGATTGGAAAAGTTCGGGGGTAAGGTTCACTGCTTCATTTCAGATCCGGATGTCATGGAGGAAGCAAAAAAACTCAATACAACCAGAGCAATTGTTGCGACCCGTAAGGCGGCCCGTCTTTATGACGGGGCAATCTGGGCAATCGGAAACGCTCCGACCGCATTGCTTGAATTAATTCGGTTGGTGGAAACGGGGGAAGCCAAACCCGGTCTCATTATCGGCGTTCCGGTGGGCTTTGTTTCCGCAGCCGAATCGAAAGAACTGCTCAGCAAGTCAAAAGGGGTTCCGTTTATTACAAATATCGGACGCAAAGGCGGATCGCCGGTTGCTGTATCGATCGTCAATGCTCTTTCACTGTTGGCTGCTCGGGAGTAGTGTTCCATGGCAAAAGAGGCTGACAAGGAGAAACCTCTTCGCCACGGATATACGACTGGCGCCTGTGCAACAGCGGCCGCGAAAGCGGCCGCTCATGCCTTGTTGACAGGAGAGGCTTGGGCGCATGTAACGATCCGTATTCCGGCGGGGTTGGATGTGACCTTTGAAGTGCACAATCTTGAATTTACCCGGGATATGGCAACCTGTTCCGTGATTAAGGACGGGGGGGACGACCCGGATGCCACTCACGGGGCCCATATTTTTGCAACGGTAACGTATTCGAAGCAGCCAGGAATTGATCTGGACGGTGGAGTCGGTGTCGGACGGATTACCAAGCCGGGGGTGGGGCTTCCGGTGGGAGCCCCCGCGATCAATCCGGTTCCGCAGAAGATGATCCGGGAGGCGGTCTCGCAAGCAGCGGGCGAATTCTTGGAGGAACGTGGGCTTCGAGTGGTAATTTCCGTCCCTGACGGGGAAGAGATTGCCAAAAAGACGTTGAACGCCCGTCTTGGAATTATCGGAGGAATCTCGATCCTGGGAACGACCGGGATTGTAAAACCTTTTTCTTCGGCGGCGTACATTGCAAGTGTTATTCAGGCAATAGATGTAGCGGTAGCTAACGGGTGCGACCATCTGGTGCTCACCACGGGCGGTCGAAGTGAACGTGTTGCGCAAGAGGATTTGCCGGAGCTTTCGGAAGAGGCTTTCATCCAAATGGGGGATTTTGCCGGAATCGCTTTAAAGCAATGTGCAAAGAAGGGTGTTAAAAAAGTCACAATGTCCGGAATGATGGGGAAATTCTCCAAGCTGGCGGCCGGTCATATGAACCTGCATTCGAAAGGCTCGCAGGTGGATTTTGAATTTCTGGCCTCGGTGGCATCCAAAGTCGGGGTTCCACCGGAACTGCTTGCAGAAATCAGGCAGGCCAATACCGCAAAGCAGGTGGGCGACATGCTCGAGGCAGCCGGATATCAGAAATTTTTCGCGCTGTTGTGTTCGATGATTAGTGAGGAATGCAGGAAACACGGCGGGGGAGTGTTTGAAGTGGATACAGTTTTGGCTGAATTTGACGGACGCATTATCGGGAGGGGGTCTACAGATGCATCCAGTCCGAATTATCGGGATTGGCGATGACGGGGCTGCAAGCCTGACATCCTCGCAGCTCAAGTGGGTAGCGGAAGCGGATCTGCTTGTTGGCGGGGAGCGGCACCTCGGTTTCTTTCCGGATGTGAATGCGGATAAGCTTGCTGTCCAGGAGGGGCTCTCCAAAGCGGTGCAGGCGATTGAGGCTGCTCAGGCGGAAGGGAAACAGGTAGTCGTACTCGCATCGGGGGATCCGAACTTTTACGGCATCGCCGGCTATATTGGCAAAAAACTTGGCAAGGATCGAATTGAAATCCACCCTGGTCTGTCTTCGATCCAGTTGGCGTTTGCGAGGCTGAAGGAAAGCTGGCATGACGCGTTTCTTGCTTCTGTGCACGGCAAGACCCGGGAACAAGTGGCGGGCTGGGTGAGAAAACATCCGAAGGTGGCCCTGCTCACAGATGACGACAACACACCAGCCGCTATTGCAAAAGATTTGCTGGCTGCAGGAATTGCCGGAGTCACAGCGTTTGTCGGTGAGAATCTCGGGGGCGAAGGGGAACGTGCCGGACTCTATACTCTGGAGGAGTTGGCGGAAGGAGAGTTTTCTCCGCTGAATGTATTGATTTTGCTGCGGGATGGGGAAGCTGCTTTCACAGCTACGAAGGACGAGACTGCCTCGACGGCGGACACCGCTCTGGCGGCGGATACGGTCTCCTCCTCTTTCCCCATGGGAATACCTGACCACCACTTTCACCAACGCAAACCGAAGCGCGGACTGATTACCAAGTCCGAAGTACGGGCTGTCAGCCTTGCCAAGCTGCAGATCAAACCGCATGACATTATATGGGACATCGGGGCGGCAACGGGATCCGTAGGGATTGAAGCTTCCATGTTGGCTCCGTACGGTCATGCGTACTTGATTGAGAAAAACGCCGAGGACATGGACATACTCCGCGCCAATGTGGAGAAGTTTGGACGGCCGAATGTTACTTTTCAATGCGGGAAGGCTCCGGAAGGACTTGAAGCGTGGCCTGAACCTGATGCGATTTTTATCGGGGGTACGTCCGGGCAGATGCAGCCTTTGCTTGAATTATGTGTCCGGAAGTTGAAACCGGGCGGGAGAATCGTGCTGAATGCGGCGACAATCGAGAATTTATATGGGGCGGTTGAAGGATTCAAGCGTCTTGATATGCATGTGGACATCACGATGCTGCAGGTGGCGAGAAGCAAACCGATTTTGAATCTGACGCGGTTTGAGTCGTTTGATCCCGTGTATATTGTGAAAGCCGTTCGAATGGAAGACCGAGAGGAGACAGACGAAGAATGAACATCGGAAAATTGTATGCAATGGGCGTTGGCCCTGGAGATAAAGAACTGGTCACATTGAAAGCATATCGAATCCTGTCAAAAACGGATGTAATTGCTTATCCGCGCAAATTGAACGGGGACAGCTACGCGTTGTCGATCGTGGAAGAGTATTTGCAGGAAGGGGTCGAGCGTGTGGGACTGCATTTTCCCATGACCCGAGACAAGGAACTGCTCAAGGCCAAATGGGAAGCGATTGTGCAGGAGGTTTGGGAAAAGCTGTCGAGCGGCAAAAATGTGGCATTCGTTACAGAAGGTGACCCCTACCTGTACAGTACGGCCATTCATTTGACGGGGTTGATGAAAGAGCGTCATCCTGAAGTGGAAATTGAGATTATACCGGGTATCTCTTCGATTAACGGAGCTGCATCCAAGCTCGACATTCCTCTTGCAGACGGGGATCAACAACTGGGGATTATCCCGGCAACCTACGATATGGACGCAATGCGTAAAGCACTTGAGGAGCACGATACGGTAGTATTCCTGAAAGTGGCGAAGGTCCTGACCGAGGTGATCGGAATTCTGAAAGAAATGGATCTCGTCGACAAAGCTACAGTTGTGACCAAAGTGGGTTCGCCCGAAGAAGTGATCTATGAGGATGTGGCTTCTCTGGAAGGGCAGGAGCTTGAATATCTGACCCTGATGATCGTCAAAAAAGCACTCAAAGAGCACAAGTCGCGCCAAGGCACCACAGGTGCCGGGTCGCGCCAGGGAGCGTGAGATGGTGGCAGGCAAGGTCTATATCATTGGAGCGGGTCCCGGTGATCCGGAATTGATCACCGTGAAAGGAAAAAGATTGATTGAAGAGGCGGATTTGATTCTATATACGGATTCTCTGGTGAATGAAGAATTGGTTGCCAACCCAAAACCGGGGGCGGTTGTTGAGAAAAGCGCAGGTCTCACCCTGGAAGAGATTGTAGCCCGGATGGTGGAAGTTGCCGAAGCTGGCGGTTCAGTCGCAAGGGTTCACACAGGGGACCCGGCGGTGTATGGGGCGATTCTGGAACAGATTGTTCATCTGAACGAAGCGGGAATCGAATGGGAGATTGTACCGGGCGTTTCTTCTGTGTTTGCGGCCGCCGCAGTGCTGGGGGCTGAATTGACCGTGCCCGAACTGACACAGACATTGATTTTGACCCGTGCGGAAGGCCGAACCCCGGTACCGGAAGGGGAGAAGTTGGCAGATCTCGCGAAACACGGGGCGACGATAGCTCTCTTCCTGTCTGCCACCCTGATGGAGAAAGTGGTGTCCGAATTAAGGGAAGCTGGCTGGAGTGACGATACCCCGGTGGCGGTTGTACAAAGAGCCACATGGCCTGATCAAATCATTCTCCGCTCCACAGTAGGGGAAGTGGCAGGGGAGATGAAGCGTCTCGGAATCAGATCCCATGCCATGGTACTGGCGGGTAAGGCTCTTGACGAAAGTTTGCAGTGGTCGCATGAACATAAATCGAAACTGTACGACAAGTCGTTTGCGCATCGATATCGGCGGGCTGTTAAAGAGACCGGATTGCCAGGCGGTTCATCCGAAGGCGAGACGGCGGCCACGGCTGACCATCCACCGGCGGATGGCGTGAAAACAGCGGTTCGAGGTGAATTGTGATGCGGATCGCAGAAAATCCGAAACCGTACGCGATTGTGGGAATCACCAAACACGGAGCGGAGCTTGCCCGTCAATTGGCCGATCAGATGCCGGATGCAGACCTCTATTTGTCCGAAAAGTTTCTGCAGGAGGGAGACGAGGAAACTGTTTATTCGTTTCCGACCAACGTCAGGCTGTTGCTGGAACAGATCTTTCACAACTACGAAGGATGGATTCTTTTGATCTCCCTTGGGGCGGTAGTGCGTATGATCGCACCCGTTCTCAAGGACAAAAAAGTTGACCCGGCGGTTGTTGTGGTTGACGACAAAGCCCAGTTCGCCATTTCAGTGCTGTCCGGTCATCTGGGAGGCGCCAATGCGCTGACGGAGCGGGTGGCTGGAATCCTTGGGGCAGCACCTGTAGTTACCACAGCATCCGATGTATCGGGCACGATTGCGGTTGATCTGCTCGGACGGGAGTTTGGCTGGAAGATCGATGATGACAGGCAGGTAACCCCCGCATCGGCTGCGGTGGTAAATGAAGAACCGGTTGTGGTAATACAGGAGACCGGGGAAACCAATTGGTGGAAACGCAAATCGCCGATTCCCAAGCAGATCCAAGTGGTGGGCTGTGTGGAAGAGGCGAGGGCGATCCGCGCCCAGGGATATAACGCGGTACTCTGGGTGAGCGACAGGTTACTGACTGAAGACCAACTCTCGATTGCACCTTATCGGGTGGTTTACCGTCCGAAGTCAATTGTGTTGGGGCTTGGCTGCAATCGCGGCACATCGTTGGAAGAGATCGAAAATGTGGTCTTCACCACTCTGGAACAGCAAAGGTTATCGTGGAAAAGCGTGGCTTGTATTGCGACGATCAGCTTGAAAAAAGACGAAGAAGGATTTCTGGCCCTCTCACAAAAATACGGTTGGCCGTTAGTCGCCTATGAGCCGGAGGAATTAAACCGGGTGCCGATTCCGAACCCGTCGGATACGGTACACAAATTCACGGGAGCTTACGGAGTGAGCGAACCGGCCGCAATGCTTTCCGCTTCAACAGACCAGCTCTTGCTGGAAAAGACTGCGAGCGGCAATGTGACCATCGCTTTGGCAAGGGTCAATTTTTCTAAAAAGTCAAGTACAACTCCTGCAGTTGAGGGTATGGAGGTACCATCATGAGTCGAATCCCACGTTTGGTCATTGCGGGCACAGGCTCGGGTGTCGGAAAAACCACATTGACTGTCGGGCTGATGGCCGCTTTTCAGAAAAAGGGCTTTACCGTTCAAGGCTATAAAGTGGGACCTGATTACATCGATCCCTCCTATCACACCGCTGTCACGGGGAGGCAGTCTCGCAACCTGGATACCTGGATGCTCACCCGCGATACCATGCGGGAATGCTTTCTGCGCGGGGTGGACGGTGCCGATCTGGCTGTCATCGAAGGGGTCATGGGGTTCTATGACGGAAAAAGCCCACTCAGCGATCAGGGCAGCACGGCAGAGGTTGCGAAGCTGCTGGATGCACCTGTAATTTTGGTGATTAATGCCCATTCGATGGCCCGTTCAGCGGCAGCGGTTGTACTCGGATTTCAAAAATTGGACCCTACCGTGCGGATCATCGGTGTAATTGCGAACAAAGTCGGTTCGAAAGGCCACTTTGACCTTGTAAAAGCGGCGATTGAGCAGGAATGCGGGATTCCTTGTCTGGGGTATTTGGAACGGGATGATGTTCTTACAATGCCTGAACGCCATCTCGGTCTGATTCCTGCTGTCGAGCGGGGAGAACTGAATGATCTGTTTCATTTGCTTGCCGATCAGGTGAGCTCAAATGTGGATCTTAACCGTCTTTGGGAGTTGGCGAGAACCGCTCCTGAAATTGAATCGCCTGAAACCAGACTGTTTCCTGCGGAGCGGACTGCTGCAAGTGTGCGTATCGGTGTGGCCAGGGACTCCGCTTTTAACTTCTACTATCCGGAGAACTTGGAGCTGTTGGAAGCATATGGGGCAGAACCGGTGTTTTTTTCACCGCTGGAAGACGAACGATTGCCAAACGACATTGACGGGCTCTATATTGGCGGCGGTTTTCCGGAGGAATTTGCGGAAGAGCTTTCGGCCAAGAGCGTTCTGATGGAAGACATCCGCGATGTGCACGTATCCGGTATGCCGATCTACGCGGAGTGCGGTGGCTTGATGTATTTGTGCCGGAGCCTGACCGATCGGCAGGGCAGGGAATTCCCGATGGTGGGTTTGGTCCCGGCGAAAGTCAAGATGCAGCGGCGTTTGGCAGCTCTCGGCTATCGGGAGGCGGTCGCGGCAGTTGACCATCTTTTGCTGGAAGAGGGCGGCACCGCGCGGGGGCATGAGTTTCATTACTCCGTTTTGACTCTGGAGGAGGAGGCCTATCCATGGGCTTGGCGTCTGTCGGGCCGTAAAGGGGAGACACCAGAGGGGTATGCTGACGGGAATCTTTTAGCGAGTTACACTCATCTGCATTTTGGATCAAACGTCAACGCGGTCCGTTCCCTGATCGAACGTTGTCACCAGTTTCACGTGAGGAAAAAGAAGGAGGGGTGCTAGTGCAGGAAGTTGTACTGCTTATTGGTCACGGCAGCCGGGATGCGGAAGGCAATCGGCAGTTTGAGTCCTTTGTGGAGCGGATCCGGGAGAAGAAGAACGATGCAAGGCTTGAATTCGCCTATCTGGAATTGGCCCACCCGACAATCGGAGAAACGATTGATCGTCTTGCGGCGGAAGGGATTGTTCATATTACGGCTGTGCCGGTGATCCTGCTCGCTGCCGGTCATGTGAAAGTGGAAATCCCGCATATTTTGGACGAAGCGAGACAGCGACATCCCCAAATGCAGATTCAGTATGGACGCCACTTAGGTTTGCATGAAGAAGTGCTTCACATCTTGGAGGAAAGGCTGCGGCAGGCGGAACATGAAGGTCAGGATCGTCAGGATACCACCATCCTGCTGGTCGGTCGCGGTTCGAGTGATGCGGATGCGAACGGGGATCTCTATAAACTAGCTCGAATTCTGTGGGAACGGACAGGGGTCGCGAACGTGGAAAATTGTTTTATCGGTGTGACCTACCCGGATTTTCCAACGGGTATTTTGCGTGCGGCAAGAACGGGAAGTTCCCACGTGATTGTTTTGCCGTATTTTCTGTTCACCGGTGTTCTCATCAAGCGAATGGAAACGATGCTGGAGGAACTTTCCCGCGAATTTGCAAATGTCACGTTTTCTCTGGCACATTATTTCGGTTATCACCCCAAACTGGTTGACATTGTGATCGATCGGATTGAGGAAGTTGACCACGGCGAGGCCAGGATGAATTGCGACATGTGCAAATATCGCCTGGAGGCACTCCACCACCATGATCATCACCATGATGACCACCACCACGATCATGAAGGGCATGATCACGTGCACCACCATGATCATGGACACCAGGATGAGCATCATGACCATCAAGATTCAGTTGTGTTTAAGGAGAAGATCTGATCGGAACAGAGAGGAGGGAGAGCCATGGGGAAGGTTTTTGTCGTAGGTTTCGGGCCGGGCGCTTACGAGCAGATGACCGAACGGGCCAGATTCGCGATTGAACAAAGTGAAATGGTGATCGGGTACAAGACGTATGTCGATATTGTCAGCGGTTTGATTTCCGATAAACAAATTGTGCGAACCGGAATGACTGAAGAAGTTTCGCGGGCGCAAGAAGCGGTGAAGCAGGCAAAAGAGGGGCGTACTGTCGCTGTAATCTCGTCGGGAGAATCGGGGATTTACGGGATGGCCGGTCTTGTCTATGAAGTGCTGATCGAGCAAGGGTGGAAACCTGGCGATAATCCGGAAGTCGAGGTTGTACCGGGGGTTCCGGCACTTGCATCTTGTGCCTCTCTGTTAGGTGCGCCTTTGATGCATGACTTTGTGTCAATCTCCCTGTCTGACTTGCTGACTCCCTGGGAAGTGATTGCCAAACGGGTGGAAGCGGCCGGAATGGGCGATTTCGTCGTAGTCTTGTATAACCCAAGGAGCGGAAGACGCACGCGCCAAATCGTTGAGACACAAAAGATTCTGCTAAAATACCGCTCCCCCAAGACTCCTGTAGGACTGGTGAAAAGCGCGTTTCGAGAAGCGCAGAACGTTGTGGTGACTACGTTGGAAGACATGCTGAATTATGACATCGGCATGTTAACCACTGTGATTATCGGAAATTCTTCGACGATCAACTACCATGATTTAATAGTTACTCCTCGTGGCTATCAGCGCAAATATACGCTTTCCAGGGAAGGGGGGCGGTTGGAAGGGCAACCGCGGGGCTTGATGCCAAGCCCATGGTCGCTTGATGCAACCGTTCCGGTCAACATGGAATCGCAAGGGGAGCAGGTCCGGTCGATTGAGGCGAGAACCACTCAGGTTCAGTCTCTTGTAACCAGTCCTCTTCCCAGGGATGCCGGGCAGACGTATGAAAAAGGATCTGTTTCTGTACCGACGATGGCTGCTGCTGCGGTCAACCCTGTTCACCCTCAACATCTTCCGGTGTTGGAGATCGCTGTTTCACCGGGAGTGGCGAACAAAAACTTTACCTCGGCCCAACTGATGGGTATTGCAGAATTAGTGGGGGAGACCGGCAGCATCACTTATACGCCGAGTCATGAAATGATCTTAAAGATTCCCGGAGGAGATCCGGAAGAGGTCACCCCACATTTGCTTGCGATGGGGCTGTTGATCTCACCTACAGGTTTAAAGGCCCACATCGTGGCGTGCGACTTCTGTGAAGGGGAGAAAACGGAGGGGGTTCCTTACGCGGAAGAACTTCATGAGCTGCTGCACGGGGAAGAGATGCCAAACGAATTGAAAATAGGCTTTAACGGGTGTGCAATGGCTTGCTACGGCGCGGTAATGGAGGATATCGGAGTGGTTTACCGCCGGGGTTTCTTTGAGCTCTATTTGGGTGGGAAACGCGGTGGATGCGCCCCGCATCCCGGTCAAAAAGTGGCGGAAGGAATTCCTCCTGAAGAAGTGGTCGGAATGGTGAGAGAAATTGTGGAAGAGTATAAGCGGAATGCCCATCCGAAAGAAAGATTCCACAAATTTCTGAAGCGGCAGGGGGAAGTGGCAGGATTCCGGTGGGATCATTCCGTGCCTGTCACAACGATTGAACCGGTTTGCGGGGACTGATTGGATCTTTTTACAAGACTAGACGAGCGGAGAGGGGAAGCGGAATGGGGAAAGGAAAAGTCTATATAACCGGAGCAGGTCCCGGTGATCCGAAACTGATCACGGTGCGGGGGCTGGAAACCATTCAGTGTGCGGATGTCATCATCTACGATCGGCTGGTGTCTCCTGAACTGTTAAAGTACGCCCCTGCAAATGCGGAACTGATCTTTGCGGGCAAATTCCCCGACAACCATACTCTGCGTCAGGAAGAAATCAATCAGCTTCTCGTGCGTTATGCGTTGCAGGGAAAAACGGTCACCCGTCTAAAGGGAGGGGATCCGTTTGTATTTGGCCGCGGCGGTGAGGAGGCGGCAGTCTTGGCGGAACATGGGATCGAATATGAAATCATACCGGGAATCACTTCCGCGATCGCAGTCCCTGCTTATGCCGGAATTCCGGTTACGTACCGTGGGGTTGCCTCCTCATTTACCGTGATCACAGGTTGTGAGAATCCCGAAAAAAACGGGTCCTCCATCGATTGGAAGCGGTTTGGCTCATCGTCAGAAACCTTGATTATTCTGATGGGGATTGGGAATTTACCGTTTATCGTCGAGAATTTGCTCGCCGCAGGAAAAAGTCCCGAAACTCCAATTGCTCTGGTTCGCTGGGGAACCTATGCCCGTCAAAAAACATTGGCAGGGACATTGTCCGACATTGTGGATCAAGTCGCGGCGGAAAACTTTAAAAATCCTGCTGTGATCGTAATCGGGCAAGTTGTTGATCTGCATGAAAAATTGGCTTGGTTTTAGAAAACATCCTTTGTCGGATCCTAGCCCTTAGCCCCCCACGGGGCTTTTCTTATGGTACTCTAAAGGAAAATGTTTGAAGAGGTGAAGAATTTCATGACGATTACGATGATGTACCATCCGACTTGAAGCAAAAACAAAGGTACCAGAGAGGTTCTTTCTGGTTTTACGTATACGGAGCGGAATTTGGCAGAATCGATGTTGAATCAAGAGGAAGTGCTGGAGATCGCCCGTTCGCTTGGAATCAGGGTTCATGAATTGCTGCGCCCCAATTCTCCTGTCTATAAAGAGCGGAAAGAGGAATTGCTTGCAATGGATGAAAAACAACTGTCGGCTGTGATTGCAACCGAACCGACTCTGATTAAACGGCCGATCGTAAAGGCGGACAAGGGGTATGTCATTGGGCTCGACGCAGACAGTATCCGGAGGTTGGTCGGGGCCGACGAGGCTTAGCACCGGGGTTCATAGGAAAAGGTCATACCTGTCCGGCTGCTGCATACCTTCAATAGAGACAGATTCGATTGAGGGGTCGATTGTGGTGGAGGGGTTCTGGCTTCAGTTGAGTGAGATCGTTCTGGTAAATCTTGTGCTGTCCGGTGACAATGCATTGTTGATTGCAATGGCAACGTCAGGACTTCCACGGCGTCAACGGAAATTGGCAATGCTGTTGGGGGTTTTCGGGGCTCTGATCATTCGTTTGGTCTTGACGGGAGTTGCCGCCGAAGTAATGACGGTTCCGTTTGTACGGGCGTTGGGTGCACTTCTTTTGGTTGGAATTGCGATCAAAATGGCGGTTAATGAGGAACCGAAAATGTCCTTGTCAGGCGGAAGCTCTCTGCTTTCTGCAGCGGGGACAATTCTGCTGGCGGATGTGACCATGAGTGTTGATAATGTGGCGGCCATCGCGGGAATGGCCGAAGGCAATCTGCTGCTGCTTACTTCCGGACTTCTTATCAGCATGCTGTTTATGTTGGTGGCTAGCGTGTGGATCAGCATGGTATTGGATCGTATCCCGCAGTTGATGATAATCGGGTCCGGGATCCTCGCCTGGACCGCCGGACGAATTCTGGCGGAAGATTCGGGGGTGTCTCACATGGCGGGAAAATATGTTTGGGCTATCCTGCTTGTCATTGCAGTGGTGCCCATGTTGATTGCAGTATTTCGGTTAAAACATCCCCATAAAAGCAGCCGATAGCAATGAAACATAAGAAACGGACCACTTTTTTTCCAAAAGTGGTTTTTTTCTTGTAAGATGACAAGTATAAGCGGGGGTGGAGAATATGGGCGGCAATCAAAACATTCGAATCACCATCATGGGCGGTGGAGCCATCGGAAAGCTGGCAGCGGCAAAATTCATTCAAGCCGGCATGGATGCTACCCTTCTTGTACGGCGAGTGGAGCAGGCGCAACAGCTGAACGAAAAAGGGCTAGTTCTGATACGGACCGACGGGGAACGGATCGTCTTTCGTGTTAAAGCGGCAGTGGACATGCATGCAAATAATCCGGACGTGGTGATACTCACGGTAAAAAGTTTTGATACGGAGCCGGCTGCCAAACAGGTTGCGTCTCTGGCCAGGACTCCGTTCGTACTCTCGATGCAAAATGGGCTTGGCAACGGAGACACACTTTCCCGTATCCTTGGGGATCAGTTTGTTTTACTGGGACTGACGACTTACGGCGCCACTTCTGTTTCTGATTGTGAAGTGGCCGAAAGAGGAGAGGGAGAACTGGTACTGGGGGGCTTTCGCAAAACGAACCCTATTACGCACAAGCTGTCGGCCATTTTTACGGAAGCGGGATGGAATGTGCGAATCGGATATGATATGCAGAAGGAAGTGTGGAAGAAGGCGTTGGTGAATATCGGGATTAACCCGATTACGGCGATTTATAGGGTGACCAATGGAGAAATTGCAAAACGTGGGGAGTTGAAGGAAATTGCGGTGGCGGCGGTCAAAGAAGCGGGGAATGTGGCCGTGGCCCTGGGTGTCTTAACTCCACAAGAGGCAGAGGAAGGAATCGAGCGCATGGTTCAGGTGGCTGCAGACACTGCCGACAACCGTTCTTCCATGCTGCAGGATGTTGAAAAAGGCAGACGGACCGAGATTGATTCCCTCAATGGTGCCATTGTTCGGTTGGGGGAAGAGATGTCTGTCGACACACCGGTGAACCGGCAGATTGTTGAGAAAATGCGGGTTTTTAGAATGCTGTAAGCCAGCTCACTTTACGTTAGCACCTGAAAGGAGTACGATGGTTCTTGTAACAAACTTCCAGGGAGGCAAAGAAAATGCCGACGTTATTTGATCCATTCGAGTTAAAGGGGCTCCAGCTGAAGAACCGCGTGATGATGTCCCCAATGTGTCAGTATCAGGCGAATACCGACGGAACCGTCACAGATTGGCATTATGTGCACTACGGATCACGGGCTGTCGGGGGAGTGGGATTTGTCATGGTGGAAGCTTCCGGAGTCGAAAACCGTGGACGGATTTCCTCCCGTGACGTGGGGATTTTCTCCGATGACCACATTGCCGGACTGAAGCGAATTGTGGATTTTTGCCATGCTTACGGGGCAAAAATAGGGATCCAATTGGCCCATGCCGGTCGGAAGTCGGAAGTGACAGATGAACCGAATGTGGCTCCGAGTGCAATCGCATTTTCAGAAAAATACCGTGTTCCGAAAGAATTAACTGTCCAGGAGATCGAAGAAATAGTCGAAGCGTTTGGGCGGGCTGCCCGAAGGGCTGTGCAAGCCGGATTTGATACAGTTGAAATTCACGGAGCTCACGGGTATTTGATCAATGAATTTTTATCTCCTATTGCCAATCAGCGCGTGGATGAATACGGGGGTACCCCGGCAAAGTGGATGCGGTTTGCAATGGAGGTCATTCACAGAGTCAAAGAGGAGATTCCCTCTGACATGCCGCTCCTGATGAGAGTCTCCGCCGTCGAATATTCGGAAGAAGGATACAGTCTTGATGAGATGGCAGAAATGAGTAAACAGTTTAAGGAAGCGGGCGTCGACATGATCGACGTCTCGTCCGGAGGAAGCATTCCTGTTGCACCTCCACAGTTTCCTGGTTACCAGCTGGCTTTTGCCGAAAAGATCCGCAAAGAAGCCGGTATCCCTGTGATAACGGTGGGACGCATGGAGTGTCCACAGTTGGCGGAGGAAGCAATCCGCCATGGACGTGCGGATCTGGTGGCCATTGCGCGCGGACTGCTGAAGGATCCCTACTGGGCAAAAACAGCCGCCTTGGCACTCGGGGTGGAGATGGAAATGCCGGGAGTCTATAAATTGGGGTACTAAGATAGGCCCATCAAAGTGACGTAAAGTTTTGAAGAGAATTCCGAGTGGGACAATGCTCCCGCGAAAGTGACGCACATTTTTTAACCGACGTTGTCTGAGACGGACCGTCGGTTTTTTTATAAGCCCACCATTATAGAGCAGGCGAATCACTTTCTTAGGAGGTAAAGCCTTTAAGTCCGGATAAACCGCCTAGGACGCATATATGTGATCTGGCTGTTTCAGTATTTTTTGCAGTGTTCTCTGCCCCTTCTGTAAACTAGACAATTCCTCATCCTTTAGTTGGAAAAATATCCTATTTAATGTATTTGTATGCCCCCCAAGCTGATCTGACAGTTGATTTACGACGAGGGTGTATCTCCTGGCTTTATCACATCCATTCCGAACAACCACTCGATTACAAATTGTCAAGATTTATTTTTGTTAACAAATAAACTTCATCTATAAACAAATAAACTTTAATATAATTTAAATAAAAAACTAAAAAACCAGTTGACGTTAATAGAAATTTGTGGTAAAAAATCTATGTAGAAAATTTTTCCTTTATTAGAAATACTTACTTTCTGAAATCTAGTCACTAACCAATCGTGTCCTTACACGAAGGAGGTAGGTTCCGCACTTCATCAAAACATGGAGTGAAAGTACCGGAAACAACGCTGCAGTATAAAATTAACCGGTCTACGAACACGTCATGGAACTACATATAGCGGGCTGGCGGGGTTACACAGTAACAGGAGGGGTTTAAATGAGACTTGAAAAATTTTTAACCACTACTGAACACTTGGAACGAGCCAAGGAGAAGATTGAAGTACTATGGGCAAAAGGGGTTGATTTTAGTCGGGAAGAAGTGGCATCTGCCAAGGAACAAAACCGGATGTTGTTGCTTGACATGGATTTCACAAGTGATTGTCAATTGCACTGTTACTACTGTGACAGAACTCCGGACCGGTTTCAACAGGGAAATCGGGAAATGCTTACCACTGAGGATCGCAAAAATCTTATACTTCAGGCAAAAGAACTGGGTGCCCGTACCGTGGAATTTCCTGGCTCAGGTGAACCGATGATCGATGAAGGATTCTGGGAGGTCATTGAATTTGTCCATCTCAATGGTATGACACCAGTTATATTTACGAGCGGATGGCATTTGGACGACTCAGCGATCGACCGACTGTACGATCTTGGTGCAACTATCTTCCTAAAATATAACTCCACCAATCCGGAAATTAACGACGATATTGTGATGGTAAAGGGATACGGAGAATATGTTGATAAGGTACTGAAGAAACTGGTGGCGAAAGGCTTGAGCGGGAGCGTCCCAACACGCCTGGCTATTGACTTGGTTATGACCCCCAGAAACGAAGATTTGGAAGATGTTGCGAACATCTTTAGATGGTGTCGTGAGAACAATGTGCATAACTACATCTCCACCTTGATCCCCGAAGGAATCGCGGATCGCAAATCCAAATTGTTTGAGAAGAATAGAGCGTACAGCTTCGTTAAGCATCTGGCAAAGATTGACCAGGAAGAATTTGGATTGCAATACGAACCGGTTCTCCCAATGGCCGGAGGTTACAGGTGCCGTCAAGTGAATGTGGGGCTTTTCGTTAACTTGTATGGTGAGGTTTATGACTGTAACGGTTTAGGCAGGTTCCTGGGACATATCCGTGTCAACAGCCTGAAAGACATCTGGAATTCGAGATACGCACGTCACGTCCGTGACAAAGAACAAGATGGGCACTGTGCAGTGCGCGAACGTGTTTGGGATGAGACACAATTGAAAGGCTTTGACCGCAAATTGGAAGATTACTATCTGTGGGAAAAAGTGAACGGTTCGGACCCCATCCTGTTGTCAGGTCTCCGCAAGCGTGAGAATCCGAATGAGCTGATCACAGTTGAAGATCTGAATGAAGTTAAGTAGGGCAAGTGGTTTTTTCATTGAAGGGGGACAAAGTTCCCCTTCGTAACTTTAATGGTGGTGAAAGGGAATGGGTTTAAACAGAAATGCATGGCTTCTAATCGGTGGGCAAAGTGTATCGATTGTGGGAGACAGTTTGCTAGTAATGGTTTTACCCTTAATGGTGTTGGACCTAACCGGATCGGCCTTACAGGTCAGCGTTGTATTTATCTTGACCCAGCTGCCTAACTTCCTCGCTTTTCTTTCTGGCAGAATGAGAAAATATTTTACTCCGAAAACTTTGATCTTTTTTTACGATTTGAGCAGGTTTGTAATATTACTAATCATATCAACCCTGCTTTATTTGAATACAAGCTTAATTTATCTTGTCTATTTTTTGTTCTTTGTAATGAATCTTTTTTCAACGCTGTTCAGGCCAACAAGAATTGAATTTATTACCCATATTGTATCGGAAGACTCATTACGAAAATTCAATTCCTATGACCGAACGTTGGAAGCGGTGGCCACGGCAGTTGGATTCGGTTTGGGGGGATATGCATATCACTACCTTCCTCTTCAATGGGTTTTTGCTTTGAATTCGCTAACCTTCTTTATTTCCGGTATATCGATTCTGTTCCTTAAAACTTCGTATCAAGGTGCAGGACTCGACAACAAACACCACGTAAAAATTTCCTTTTGGGAAACTGTTGTTTCCGTGAGCAAAAACAAAACACAATCGTTTCTTATGTATGGCGAAACGATGGCGGGAGTTGCTTTTGGAATCTTTATGGCAATGTTTGTAGTCTATGCAAGACATTATCTGTCTGTGGACAGCATCACGATCGGCCATCTTGAAATGCTCCAATCCTTTTTTGCCACAATGGCCGGATTCTTAATCTCCTGGGGTCTTGTGAAGGTTTCCGATAGAGTACTAGGATTAATAGGGTACTCGGGCATGGCCCTATCGATGGTCTTGATGGGACTCAACTCGATAGTCTGGCCCGTCTTCTTCCTTATGGCGATAATCGGTTTTTTTAACATGATGTATGCAGTAGCAGTAAGAACACTGCTGCAAACAAACAGTCCAAAGGAAGAGCTTATCCACATTTTTGCCTATGAATCGATCCTTTCAAGGACGGCGTTTATTGTAGGAGCCGGTATGTCGGGAGGCTTGCTGAGCTACTCTGGACTTACAGCAAACTGGGTGATCTTGTCGGCTGGGATTATTCTTTTCTTTGTAGCTGCATGGGGATTTCAAGTTTTGTTTGTTCAACAAAAGAAACTTCCTGAAAGGATGGAGGAGGAACATGACCAAACACATCGTGTTTATTGAAATGAGTATGACCGGCGCGGGTGAAAAAGCTATCGAATACTCCCAGGAGCAAGGTTATCATGTGACGATAGTCAGCCGTAATCCGGATAAATATTCTTCGATCCTGCGGCCCACGACAAGAGTGCTCCAGTGCGAAACGAACAATCAGGAAGAATTAGTGGAAGCAGTAAAGAAGCTGGACATGGAACAAAAGATTGACGGAATCACGACCACGGCAGATTTTTATGTCCCTCAAGCAGCTCTTGCTGCCGAAGCTTTGGGGCTTTCAGGAATGCCATACAAAGCGGCTGCTCATGCTCGAAACAAGTATTATATGCGACTAAATCTGCAAAAGTACCTGCCGCATCTTAATCCGACCTTTGGATTGGTGTTCACCGAAGAGGAAGCGTTAAAGATGGCGAGAGAGTGGGGGTTTCCATTAATTGCTAAACCTCAAGATGCCAACGATAGCTTGAATGTAATCCGGATCCATACTGAGGACCAATTGGTCGACTATATGCGGGCTTCAAAACAATGGAAGTATAATTCCGCTGGACAGCCATATTCGAACGGAGTATTGCTGGAGGGTTATATCGAAGGAAAGGAATTTAGTGTTGAAACTGTACAGCATAAAGGCGGTAAGATCCAACTAATAGGTGTAACCGAAAAAGTTTTAACAGGTGCCAAACGTGGTTATTTCGTGGAGATCGGAGTTTGCTTCCCGACTCGTACTCCGGAATCCGAAATTTTGTACAAAGAAGTAGCAAATGCTCTCCGCAGCCTGAACATTGACTGCGGTGTAATACATACAGAGTGTCGAATAAAAGACGGCAAGGTAAAGATTCTGGAGATCAATCCACGTTTGATGGGCGATATGGCGGGGAGTCATATGATCGAACTGGCACTTGGAACAAGCCCTATTCAGTTTGTTGTCGAGACCGCTTTAGGAAATAAGATTCCTTGGGAGCCGAAAAAAGAAAGTGGGGCGGCGATGTATGGAATCTGCATGCCACAAACCGGACTTTTTGGCGGGATTGAAAACCTGGAGGAAGTGAAGAAAATGCCGGGAGTGGCCCATATGAAAGTGATGGCAGATATTGGTGAGCGCTATTACTATCCGCCACTTTCAAACGGTGATTTTGTAGCACGCCTTGTTACGGGGGGGGAAACTCCTGAACAAGCATTGGAGCTCGCAAAAGAAGCAGCTGCCCATGTAAAGGTCAAAGTCATTCATCAGTGAGAGGAGAAGAAGTATGGAGCAATTTGTTCTGGTAGACAACGAGCTTCAATTTTATTGCGCTTATATCCAATCCCTGATTGATCCAGAAGGCACGAAGGTTTTCCCTGTTCTTACCAGATTCCCCGAGATTACGTACTCTCTTTTAGAGAAGAGAGACGTACCGTGTGTTTTCAATTCAGCAAACCAATTTTCTCGGGAAGTTTTGGATCTGGGTACGGAATTGATCTCGATGATTGAACAAGGGGAAATCGTAAAGATCACCCAATTTTACAACCGTCTGAAAGAGAAGGTATCTTCTCGAGGACAAACGACTTTGTCTTATGTAATCGGAGTAGGTAGAAGTGCAGGCCTCGGAGCGCTGCGGGCTTTAGCTGACGGAAGGGAATTTTTGGCGGTCGAAAGTTTGCAGGACGAGAAGATTTCCCACCTCAGGTTTAAAGCGAAAAGTCTTTATGTGGTTGTAGAGGATCTGAAGGATGAAGATGTCGTCTATCTTCAAAACGCCTCTAATTCGGAACCGCAACAAGAGATATTTGAAGGCGTACGAGCATTTGGAATAGGATATCTTCACGCACGCAATTTCGAAATGATGACTTATTTGGATGCAAAACAAAGGTTTGGCAGCTTAAATAGGAACGACAACCCGGTCGATCTGATCATTGACTCCTTTTTATCGGAAAAACCACGACGAATATCCGAAGATGTTATCGCTGTTCCGTATCAAGAGGTGAGCCGTGAGACAATCGCCGGTCAATCGAATATCAATCTGTTGTCAATCACTTCGCACGGGATGAGTGATTTGATTCACCTCAATAGTGATTATATCTGCGGGAAGAGTCCTTATCTTAACGTTTCCGAATTTAAGACGGCGAAAATACCCTCTTGTATGGAAGAGGGGGGTTTCTGCTTCTTCAAAAAGAGTGGGAATCCGATACTTGCTCACGAAATCCAGGCAGATCATGTTTTTATCAATTCCTGCGGCTCTCTCCGGTTTCGGGAAAGTAACTTCGACCCACTGTTTAATGTAAGCTATACGGTGTTGGAAGGCCAAGCGAAAAGTTTCGTTGGATCGATCAGATGGAAGGACGGACACGGTTCAGAGAGCCTGCTTTATTATCACCTCTTAAAATCCGGGTTTACGTTAGGAGAGGCCGCTTTTCTCCTCAATCATTCTCTCTTCTCGAATCAATTTGAGAGTACGAACGATGTCTTTTATCTAATCGGGGATCCGGATGAGAAGCTTGAAAACGCGATTCCGGCCCAAAGGTTCGATGAATTGTCCGAAGGGGAGAATCGCATCCGGATAGAAGGCGGCTTTAAGATTTTGAAGATCAGTTCCCCAACCTTAATAAAATCGTTCTTTGATTGTCAACTATTTATTTGGATAAAAAATAAAAAATCCCTTTTTGTATCATCCATTCCGACCACAACGCAAGAAGCTCTGTATGTCTTTCTTTACGCTTATGAAGACATAGCTGATGAATTTATCATCGAGGTAAATCGATTTCACAAAACGTATTTGAAGGTTCTGGAGAAGTATCAACTTATCGAACAGAACCTGAGTCCTTCACTTGGACTCAACCGCTTGTATCCCAACTGGATCAAGCAAGGTGGTAAAAAGAATCTTGAAAATAGGATCCTGAACATCTCCCGACTCTATAAATCAAGCTTTACAGATCCGAACATGACAGAAAAGCTGTACTCATCCTGTAAAAAGTTTTTGGATGAAGTGGATCAGCTCGATGTCGAAATTGCCCAAGCGCTGTATGACTCGATCAGCAAAACTTCGTTCCGCTTTTCGGAGCACTACCAAGACAACTTTTTGTTAAAGACTATGGAAGAAGAGAAGCGATGCTACATCTGCGGAAAAAAGTTAATTCATCGTTATCTGCGACACATTCTAAGGCCGTCACTTTTTCGTGTGGAAATGATCTGCACTAACTGCGGCGGAATTGAAGATAAGCCTGATTTGCTGTTTTCGATGCAGATCAACTTTGATGAGCTATTTAAGAGAAATAGTGTTCATAAAGTAACGGTTCGTTTAACCAATGACTCTGAAAAGGAGTATGACGGATTTAACCTTGTTTCGGTAAGAAGGAGTGCCGAATACGCAGTCTGCCCAAAACAGGCGATTCAAAGAGTTTCCGTAAAACCGCGTGCCGCTTTGGATGTCGAGTTTGACATGGAAATAGGCAAGGATGTTCCAGTTCACCAGTACAACATCCAGACAGCATTTGTTTCTACGACTCAAATTTTTTTAGCGACCCGTTCATTCTGGGTGACTCGATAGAATCATGAATCTGGGGGATTATTATGGATATTGACAAAATAAGAGTTGTGAATGATCCAACTGTCAAATGGATTTCGCAGAATTGGGGAAATAAAAAGGAGTTGGGGGCGGACTTTGTACAATTTGGTTTTCTAGGCATCCCCTTCGACTATGCGGTGAGCCATCGGCCGGGGACCCGATTCGGTCCACAAAGCATTTTAGATGTTTTAAACAGCTACAGCCTGTATTGTACGGATAAGCGCGTATCATTACAAAACACGGTTTTTCATGACCTGGGTTTGGTAGATATCGTTCACGATCTTCGACAGTCTTATAAAAATATGGAAAATGCTGTTGTACAAATACCTAAAGAGTACATACCGATTTTTTTGGGTGGTGACCATTCCATTACGGACCCTATTATCCGTGGCATGCAGCAGCGATCGGCCCAAAATTTCGGTTTAATTATGTTCGACACACACTTTGACTTCCGGGAGCCATTGACCGGTAAGGAGCACTCCGGGCATTGGTTGAGGACCTTAGAGGATGTCATTGATTATAGGAATGTTGCGATGATTGGAATTGGCGCGCCTATTTACTCCGAGTACTATATGGCTGAGCTTGAAAAGAGGGGAGCTAAGATTTGGACGGTCTATGAACTGAGAAAGTATGGGCGTGAGAGTGTTATTCAGGAAGCCATCAACCATGTGCTGAAACACACCAAAGGCGCTTACTTGTCTATCGACATCGATTGCATTGACCAAGCATTTGCCCCAGGTTGCAGTGTACCAAATCCCAACGGTCTCTTTGCTTATGAAGTTATGGACAGCGTATTTGAAATCTGTTCATCGATTCCTGTGGTCGGGATGGATATCAATGAAGTGAGTCCGTGGTATGACCCACAAGAGAATTTCACTTCCCATATCGCAGCCAATATCGTGATGAACTTTATGGCGGGTGTTGTAAAACGAGAGATTTGGCAGGGAATGGAATCAGCAGCGGTTCTTTGAACCGCGGTTTTTTTTTCTCCGAAGGACAATTATTTTCCAATTCCTGTGTCGAAGTAAATTATGCCCCCCTCCATCACAAAACGTTTATTTCCGGCCTGGGCTTCAACACTGCCCTGATTGCGGATCAAAATTAACTGAAGCAGCAAAAGATTATGCGAGAGCGAAGTAAACAATGGTTCGAACGTTTTTCCTCCACTTTCCCCCACCGGTTTCGGATTGACCAAAATCGCTTTTGAACACGCCACTTTTCCCCGCTTCATGCAAACTGGGAAAATAGTCCCGTTCAGACTGTGGATAACCTGTGGATCAATAGGGCTTACTGCCTAAAAATTGCGATTGCATCAATGTTCTCAAAAAAATTTTTCCTGTGGATAGCAGGATTTTTTTCCTGTGAAACGAATCTGTTAAACAAGAGGTGGAGGAAAGTGGAGGGAAGTGGTGAACATTCCCTCGAGGTGGTGATGCAGGGTGTTCATGGGTGAATATCAACATAGTGTCGACGAGAAAGGCCGCCTGATCGTACCCGCAAAATTCCGGGATGGACTGGGGGCTGGCTTCGTTGTTACCCGTGGCCTTGATAACTGCCTGTTCGTATACCCCCGCAAGGAGTGGGAGAATCTAGAAGCAAAATTGAAAAGTCTTCCATTAACCAGTGCCGACGCCCGTGCATTCGTCCGCTTCTTCTTCTCGGGAGCCAGCGAGTGTGAATTGGATAAACAGGGGAGAGTTTTGATTCCCGGGCCGCTCCGGGACTATGCAAAATTGGTCCGGGATTGTGTGGTCATCGGCGTATCCAATCGGGTCGAAATCTGGGCGAAAGAAGCTTGGGAATCCTACAGCAACGATGCGGCCGATTCATTTGCGGCAATTGCCGAGAAACTCACCGATCTCAACTTCTAAAGCGAAGGACGTTCCGACTACTTTTGAGATCTTTCGGGTCCCCATTAAAGTACTCGGAATAAGCTTCGTAGGTTTTAATGGGAGATGTTTTATGAGGTGTAGTTCATGTCTGATTTTCATCATGTGTCAGTCTTTGCAGAAGAAGCGGTAGAAGGGTTAGCGCCGCAACCGGGTGGTGTCTACGTCGACTGCACCCTTGGGGGAGCAGGCCACAGCAAACGGATCCTGGAGCGTACGTCTCCAAACGGAAAATTGATCGCGATCGACCAAGACATGTGGGCTATCGAGAATGCCAAAAAGGTGCTGGCCGATTTTCAGGGTCGCTATGAAATTGTCCATTCCAACTTTCGTTATTTGAGGCGCGTTGTGGAACAGTATCAGCCGGATGGTGTTAACGGTGTTTTGTTCGACCTGGGGGTCAGCTCACCTCAGTTGGATGAAGGGGAACGAGGCTTCAGTTACATGAAGGATGCCCCACTCGACATGCGTATGGATACCACCCAACCATTCAGTGCTTATGATCTCGTGAATACTTGGGACGAGAAAGAGATAGCCAACGTGATCTTCCAATACGGAGAAGAGCGCTGGGGCAAACGAATCGCGGAATTCATCGTGAAGGCCAGGAAAAATGGGCCGATCCACACGACCGGGGAATTGGTGGATATCATCAAAGCAGCCATCCCGGCGGGCGCCCGACGGGATGGCCCGCATCCTGCGAAACGCACATTTCAAGCGTTTCGAATTGCAGTGAATGATGAATTGAATGTGTTTGAACAGGCAATCAGGGATGCCATTGATTGTTTAAAAGCGGGAGGCAGAATCTCGATTATTACATTCCATTCGTTGGAAGATCGGATTGCAAAAAACGTTTTTCAGGAAGCGTCAAAAGGATGTATTTGTCCTCCTGAGTTACCGATCTGCCAATGCAGCAACGAACCGAAGTTAAAGATGATCACGCGAAAGCCGATTTTGCCTTCTGATGAAGAACTGGAACAAAATCCGCGTGCACGGTCTGCTAAGCTTCGGATAGCCGAACGTATATAAAAAATTGGAGAGGGGATAGGTTTATGTTAGCAGCAAGATCAGTGCACGGCACTACGGCAGCATGGGGGAAACAAACGGAAATCTCTCGTCCAAGCGTCCAACAAACAGCAGTTCAGAAGACCAGTGGGGAACGACTGAAGTGGATGGCGACCATTCTGTTCTGCACAATTGTTCTCTGCGGAATTATTGGTCAATACTCCGAGATTGCACGAACCAATATTGAAGTGGAACGGTTGAAGATACAAATGGAAGAACAGATGTTAGTAAACGCCAAACTAAATGACCGGGTAAATGAATTGAAATCTCCTGGTCGCATCGTTTCGAAAGCCCGTGAAATTGGGATGGTGTCGACGAATCCGGGGGCTGTCGCCAAGGCGGGCAGGGAGTGATCGACGGAATGATCGATCACAACATTAAAGTCCGCTCCAGATGGCTGCGGCTGTTTTTGGTTTTCGGGTTGGCCGTATTGATTCTTCGACTTGGTTATATTCAACTGTTTAAAAGCGAAGCGTGGGCAAAGTCAGCCGAAGCCATTTGGCGCACAAAAGCAACAATAGAAGCGGTTCGAGGCACTATCTACGACCGTAACGGGAAAAAACTCGCATATACCACAGCGGCTTATAACGTGTCAGCCGATATCGACCAAATGAAAGCAGCGAAACAGGCAGTTGACAATCCGAAAGCGAAAAAATCGAAGGAACTGGAAGCGTGGCAGGGAGATCCGCAGGTGTATGCGCAAAAATTGGCCCCGCTCCTGAAAATGCCTGAGAATAAAATCTACGAGATTCTGACAAGTAAACCACAAGGGGGAGTCGATTTAAAACAAGCGGTGGATGCAGATACAGCGGAAAAGATCGAGAAGCTTAATTTAAATGGAATCTTCTTGACCAAAACCACCACTCGTCATTATCCGAACGGTCCTCTTGCGGCTCACGTCTTGGGATTTGTGACAAAGGACGGGAAAGGCGGCGCCGGAGTTGAACTGCAGTATGATGATGTACTGCGGGGAAAGGACGGTTCACGAAGATTTTTGCAAGACAGCAAAGGGAATCCGCTGCCGTATGAAGAGGAAGAGATCAAGTCAGCAGTAGACGGCAAGGATATTTGGCTTACGATCGATGAAACAATTCAACACTACGCCGAGGATGCACTTGATAGTTTGGTACAAAAGTATAAACCGGAAAACGCCTCGATTGTAGTTGCAGATCCAAATACAGGTGAGATTCTTGCATTGGCGAACCGCCCGACTTTTAACCCGAACAAATTCGGTGAATCGGAGCAAAAGGTACTCGATAACAACCGGGCCGTCAACGCGACCTTTGAACCGGGCTCGACATTCAAGATCGTGACCATGACAGCCGCCCTGGCGGAACAAAAAGTCAGTCTTAATGAAACCTTCACGGCAGGTGTTTTAAATGTCTCCGGTACGCCAATCCATGACTGGAACTATTCTCAAAAGGGCTCTCGTCCTCTCACATTCCGTCAAGGTATGGAACAATCCAGTAACGTAGGAATGATCCTGCTCGGACAACGACTTGGCTGGGACAAGCTGTACGATTACATCTATCGTTTCGGGTTTAACCAAAAGACCGGTGTGGATTTGCCGGGTGAGGGAAGATCGATCTTGTTCGAACCGCAGCAGAAGAGTGACATAAACCTTGCCAGCACATCCTTCGGACAAGGAAATGCCGTAACCCCCATGCAGCAAGTGGCTGCCGTTTCGGCAGTGGCAAATGGCGGAAAGGTCATGCGACCGTTTGTGATGAAAGAAATTCGCGATCCGAAAACAGACGCTACGATTCAGGAGCAGAAGCCGCATGTGATCAGTGAAGTGGCGACGCCCGAAGTGATGGCTACGATGCGGGATGTCATGGAAGGCATCGTCAAGAACGACGAGGCAAAGGCGGGTTACATCGAGGGGTACCGAATTGCGGGAAAAACCGGTACCGCACAGATTGCGAAAGCGACTGGCGGTTATGAGGACGACCGGTATATCGGTTCGTTCATCGGTTTCGCACCTGCAGACAAGCCTAAAGTGCTCGTCTATGTGACTGTCGATTCGCCAAATAATGACCTGCAGTTTGGAAACGTTGTGGCTACTCCGTTTGCCAAAGAAGTGTTTGCGAATGTGCTTCCGTATATCGGGTTTAAGGTAGAAGGTTCCAAACCGGTCCAGGTCAACCCCAACAATCTGATCAAATACTCCAATGTTCCAAATTGGATCGGAATGAACCGGAATCAAGCTTTGGAGACTGCCAAAGTGAATCAGATCCGGTTGCAAATCCTCGGTACGGGAGAGAAAGTCACGGCCCAGTGGCCGAAAGCAGGGACTAAGATTCTGGCTGGAGGGTCCGGCATTGTGATCGCCGGAAACGGAAAAGACAGTCAAGGGAACGTGCAGGTACCTGATTTAACAGGAAAAAGCATGAAAGAAGCATTTGAGATTTTATCGATCCTGGATCTGGTTCCGGATCCAACCGGGTCAGGGTATGTAACCGGTCAAGAACAGAAAGGCGGCTCGTTTGTCCCTGCCGGCTCCAAGATCAAATTAACGTTTGGCCCCGGTTAAGTCAGTTAAAGTGTCTTGATGAAGCGCGTCAGGTGACGCGCTTTTTTGCCCAACATCATCGCATAAGGCAGAAGAAATACCCGCTCTCTTCCCCAAGTTTACTTTTGGAGGGATGCATGTGGAGGCAATTCTCGAAAGCTGTTGCGGTTTGGATGTTCATCGGCACACTGTGGTAGCCTGTTTGCTTGCCGGTTCCCTGGACCAACGACCCCGTAAGGAAATCCGTACATTTTCCACCATGTCGAATGGGCTTAAAGAACTTCTGGCTTGGTTGCAATCTGAACGTTGCACCCATGTAGCCATTGAAAGTACGGGTACCTACTGGAAGCCTGTGTTTCAGGTATTGGAAGGACACTTCAACATCAAGCTGGCCAATGCCCAGCGGATTAAGAATGTTTCAGGACGGAAAAACGACATTTCGGATGCGGAGTGGATTGCAAAGCTTCTCCGTTCCGGGCACATTGCAGGCAGTTTTGTTCCCCCGCAAGACATTCGTACGCTTCGGGAACTCACCCGCCATAAGAAAAAACTCATTCAGAATATTACGATTGAGAAAAACCGAATCCAAAAACTCTTGGACACAGCCGGTAACAAGCTGGCTTCTGCAGTTTCCGATGTGTTTGGAGTTACAGGTCGCGTGATTCTCCAGCATCTCATGGATCATGGGGAGATTGATGCGCTGGACATAAAGCTCTCCCTTCACCATCGCTTTTTACTCCGCGGTTCTTGGGCACACCTCAGGTTTCTGGAACAATCTCTGGCAGACATTGACGCCCAGATTGACTCGCTCCTTACCCGTCAGGTGGAGGTTGAATCACTCGGGGGCATCCATGGTATTGACCGTAATGCCGCCTCCATCATCCTTCCGGAAATTGAAGTGAAACTTCACTAGCATCTCTCAGGAACGCAGAAGTATTGAGACGAATAACAAGGCAGAAGCCATAGTGCATGACTTCTGCCTTGTTTATTTTTCAATACGGAGTTATTCGGGTTCGCTTTCTTCTGTTCTCAGACCATGACGGGCCATAGTAACGAATCCCAGGCCAACGGCAGTTGCAAGCAAGATAAGCGCTAAAATGTGAGAGTCCATTTTAGTCCCCGCTTTCAGAATAGTTTGCGCTGCCTGTCCAATCTTTTCGTTTGTCAGCTTCCCACTTCTAGTCCGAGCATGACAAGCATATGGTTGGTAATGAATCTGTGGCGACAAGAGGGGGCGGAAAGTGTGCGCGCTGTAAACGGGATTCTTCGAAAAAGACTGGTCTTGGTATTATTCGTACTGGGTACGGTTTTTCTGGCGTTGATCGGACGCCTGGCCTATATACAATTGATCCAGTCCCCGTGGTTAACAAAGAAAGCGGAAGACCTGTGGCGTCGAGACATACCGGTTGAATCCAAAAGGGGCACCATTCTGGATCGCAATGGAGAAGTGCTTGCATACAACGGCAGTGCTCCTACTGTGGTTGCTATCCCGGCACAGATTAAAGACAAGCCGGCAACAGCGGAGAAACTGGCAAAGGTCTTGGGAGTCCAAACGGAAGACATTCTGTCAAAGATCAGCAAACGGACATCAATTGTATATGTGACGCCGGGGGGACGCAAAATCGAGGAGCAAAAAGCGAAGGAAGTTCGTGCCTTGAAATTGCCTGGCATTTATGTTACCGAAGAGGGCAAACGTTATTATCCTTTCGAATCTTTGGCAGCTCATATTCTGGGGTTCTCCGGAATTGACAATCAGGGACTGACGGGACTGGAGCAATGGTATGATGAGCGTTTGCGAGGGAAAAAGGGCAGTATTTCGTTTATGGCAAACGTGACCGGACAGAGAATAAGTGGGGAAGATGATACTTATACGCCTCCGGAGAACGGACAAAATCTGAAATTGACGATCGATAAGGAAATCTCGACATTTTTGCGGCGGGAGATCGAGAATGTCGTGGCGACAACAAATCCTGACGGGGTCATGGGAATTGTAGCAGATCCAAAGACCGGCGAAATCCTGGCGATGGAAAACTACCCGACGTTCAAGCCGGGAAACTATAAAGATTATCCGCAAGAAGTATTTAATCGAAATCTGGCAATCTGGAAAACATTCGAGCCGGGATCGACTTTTAAAATCGTAACTCTTGCTGCCGCTTTGGAAGAGAACAAAATCAATTTAAAAGACCGCTTTTATGACCCGGGTTATTATGAAGTTGCAGGTCGCAAAATTCGCTGCTGGAAAGCTGGCGGACACGGTTCGGAAACATTTCTGGAGGTTGTGGAGAACTCCTGCAACCCCGGGTTTATGCTTATGGGACAGCGATTGGGAAAGGAGAAGCTGTTCAGCTATATCTATAAATTCGGATTCGGTCAAAAAACCGGAATCGATATGCCGGGTGAAGGCAAAGGAATTATGTTCAAATTGAACAGAGTGGGTCCGTTGGAACTTGCCACCACTTCGTTCGGTCAGGGGGTATCCGTGACTCCTATCCAACAAGTAATGGCGGTTTCCGCTATTGCAAACGGCGGCCTTTTAATGGAACCCCATGTGGCGAAAGAATGGATTGAACCGGAAACCGGAAAAGTGATCGAAAGAATTGAACCGAAGGAAAAACAGCGGGTGGTTTCCGAAGTGACCGCCAAGACAGTTCGTGAGACGCTCGAAAGTGTGGTCGCTCGGGGAACCGGAAAGAATGCGTTTCGGGAAGGATATCGGATTGCAGGGAAGACAGGTACCGCCCAGGTGGCAGCTCCGGGCGGAGGGTATAAGCAAGGTCATTATATTGTGTCATTTATCGGTATGGCTCCGGCAGATGATCCGAAACTGGTGGCCTATATTGCGGTTGACAATCCGAAAGCCGGTCTGGTTTTCGGGGGAGTGATCGCCGCACCGGTAGTAGGAAACGTTCTGGCAGATTCTCTTCATTATTTAAATGTTCCGGCAAGGAAAAACGGAATTTCTCGCGAATACAAATATGGGGACATTCGTCCGGTAGAGGTTCCACAATTAGCGGGACTCTCAATTGAAGAAGCTCAGAAGGTGATGATCCAAAGCGCTGCACATCTTCGGGTCGAGACGGTCGGACAGGGCAAATACGTTGTAGCGCAAGCGCCTGCTGCAGGTACCAAGGTTCCACCCGGTTCTGCCATAAGAATCTTTCTGAGCGAACAGCCTGCTCCTTGACAGGTAACTGTAGACTCGTTACATTCACACTAGCGGGATGTACCACTTGTGCCGAATCCCGGCTGCCTTGCCGGGATCGGCTCTTTTCGGGCTTTCTGTCAGTACCGGACAAATTTTTTGAGGAGGCCGTTGCATTGCAGCTACATGTGTTACTTGCTCCTGTTTTGTTAAAAAAAGTGATTGGCTCGATAGATGAACTGGAGATTTCCGCCATTACCGCCGATTCAAGGCTTGCGGGTCCCGGTTCCTTGTTCGTTGCCCTGCGGGGACATACGGTCGACGGGCACGATTTCGTATCTCAGGCGGTAGACCGGGGAGCAGTAGCTGTTGTAGTGGAAAGGATTATCGACAACCTTTCCGTTCCGCAAATTATCGTAAAGGATACCCGAGATGTGATTCCGATTCTCGGAGCCGTGTTTTATCAACATCCTTCCAAATCGATGAAGATCATTGGGGTAACCGGGACAAACGGCAAGACGACAGTTACCCATTTAATTGATAAAATTTTAACGGATCAGGGTCATTTGACAGGTTTGATCGGTACTATAAAAAAGCGTATCGGCGCACAGGAATTTGATATGGCCAATACCACTCCCGAGGCACTGGAGCTGCAGGAAACGTTCCATCAAATGCGTGAAATTGGAACTGTCTATCCGATCATGGAAGTTTCGTCGCATGCGCTCGATTTAAAAAGGGTTGCAGGGACAAAATTTCGGACCGCCGTTTTTACAAATCTGACACAGGATCATCTGGATTTTCACGGTTCAATGGACGAGTATCGAATCGCAAAAGGGAAATTTTTCTCCCGGCTGGGTAATACATATGGGGATAAGCGGGATGATTCGCAGTTTGCTGTCATCAATGCGGATGATCCATCTGCCGGCTTCTTTGTTCAGCAAACTGTTGCCCAGGTGGTCACCTACGGTATCAATCAAACGGCTGATGTGCGTGCAACCAATGTGCGAATTGAAGCAAAAGGGGCTTCTTTCACTTTGGACAGTTTTGCAGGGACAACTGAGATTTCGCTTCAGATGACAGGCAAATTTTCTGTCTACAATGCTTTGGCTGCAGCTGCCGCCTGCCTGTGTGAAGGGGTACCTCTGTCTGCAATCAAGTCCTCCCTCGAATCGGTACGAGGGGTCGATGGACGTTTTGAACGAGTGGCAGCCGGCCAGGATTTTACGGTTATCGTCGACTATGCCCATACGCCGGACTCGCTCGAGAATGTGCTGAAGACCATTCGGGAATTTGCCAGAGGAAGGGTCTACACCGTTGTTGGATGCGGCGGTGACCGCGATCGCACGAAAAGGCCAACAATGGCTCGGATTGCGGCCCAGTACAGTGATGTTGCAATCATTACGTCCGACAACCCGCGAACGGAAGATCCGGAGCGCATTCTCGACGATATGGAAGAAGGGTTGGCAGATTGTTCGCGGGAACGGTATGTTCGATTGACAGATCGGACGGAAGCCATCCGGCATGCGATTCGGCTTGCGACCGAAGACGATGTGGTATTAATTGCGGGAAAAGGCCACGAAACCTATCAAATCATTGGCAAGACAAAGCATCATTTTGATGATCGGGAAGTAGCTGCCAAGGCGATCCGGGGGGAACTATGATTCGAGCAACGATAAGTCAATTGGTTCAAATGACGCAGGGGGAATTGCTAACCGGCAATCCGGCAGCAGAAATAAAGGGAGTATCCACCGACTCACGGGCTGGGATAAGCGGTCGGCTTTTTGTGCCGTTGGTGGGTGAACGTTTTGACGGTCACGATTTCCTGACTCAGGCAATTTCGCAGGGGGCAGTTGCCACTCTGTGGCAGACCAACCGTCCTTTGCCGGAAGCTCTCGACCCGCGTGTTGCCGTCATTGGGGTTGAAGATACGCTCCTTGCCTTGCAGCAGCTTGCAAAGTCATACCGTCAAACCTTACAGTTGAGCTTAATAGGCGTGACGGGCAGTAACGGAAAAACGTCAACGAAAGATTTAATTGCAGCCGTTCTGGCTGAACGATTCAAGGTACAGAAAACACAGGGGAATTTAAACAACCACATCGGATTGCCTTTAATGGTACTGGCATTGGAACCTGATACGGATGTTGCGGTGCTTGAAATGGGGATGAGCGGGATAGGGGAGATTGCACTTCTGGCTGACATAGCGGCCCCGGAGATCGGTGTGATCACAAACATCGGAGAAGCTCATATTGAGTACCTGGGTTCAAGAGAGCGGATTGCAGATGCGAAATTTGAATTGATTGAAAGACTGCCCGATTCGGGCCTGGCTTTGTTGTATGGAGATGAACCTCTCCTCCGTGCCTTGCGGGAGAAGGTTCCTTGCGAGGTTGAATGGTTTGGATTTGGAGAATCGAACGATGTTCGTGCGGTGGAAGTTCGTTCGCTGGGGCTGGAAGGAACCGTTTTTCGTCTGGAAGGCGATCATTCTGAATACCATGTACCGATTCCGGGCAGACACCAAGTGGGCAATGCGTTGGCTACGGTCGCAATTGCACGCCGTTTGGGCATGACAAAAGAAGAGATTGCGAGCGGATTGTCAAAGGCTTCCTTATCCGCCATGCGAATGGAAGTGAAAAAACGTGCAGCGGGCGGATATGTGGTCAATGACGCGTATAACGCAAGCCCTACTTCAATGAAAGCGGCGCTTCGAATGTTATCGGAAACACCGGATACCGATTTTAAAGTAGCCGTGATTGGGGATATGCTGGAATTGGGGGCTGTCGCCCGTGAGATGCATTACGAAGTAGGACATCTTGCCGGCGAGCTGGCGATTGATTTGCTTGTAACGGTAGGCCAACATGCAGGTGATATCGCGGAAGGTGCACTTGCAGCCGGTCTGGCAAAAGAACAGATTTTTGTTGCAGATTCGAAACAACGCGCGATTGATTTTATAAACCGTACCACTTCCACGAAACGGCAGCCGGTCATTCTTGTGAAAGCATCCCGGGGAATGAAGATGGAAGAAGTCGTAACAGGGCTATTGGCGTAAGGAGGACCACTAAATGGAATTGCAAGCATTGTATTGGACAGCAGGTGTGGCTTTTTTGGTCGCTACAGCAATTGGCCCGCTGTTCATTCCGCTTTTGCGCAGATTAAAATTCGGACAATCGATTCGTACCGAAGGTCCTCAGGGGCATCAAAAAAAATCGGGAACCCCTACGATGGGGGGAACGATTTTTCTGGTGGCATTGACGATTACGGCCATCCAATTCTCAGAACGTTCCGATGAGCTCTGGTTGATGCTGTTGGCCACTCTAGGGTTTGGTTTGGTCGGATTTATCGATGATTATATCAAGGTTGTCATGAAAAGGAACCTCGGGCTCAGGGCCAGACAGAAGCTGCTCGGGCAGTTTATTGTGGCGGCCATTTTCTTTGTGGTGTTATATCTGCGGGGATTTGACTTTTACGTATCGATTCCGTTTACTGATATCAAATGGGATCTGGGCATTTTTTATTCCGTTTTTCTCTTTCTCATGTTCATTGGAGCTACCAATGGGGTAAATTTGACGGACGGATTGGATGGTTTGGCGGCAGGGACATCCGCTGTTGCGTTTGGTACGTACGCAGGCATAGCGGCTGTTTGGGCGAGTGAATTTGATGTGGCGATCTTCTGTGCGGCCATGGTGGGAGCGCTGCTTGGTTTCCTGGTGTTCAACGCCCATCCTGCTAAGGTATTCATGGGAGATACCGGCTCTCTTGCTTTAGGCGGGGGATTGGCGGCGGCCGCGATTTTGACGAAAACAGAAGTGCTGCTTGTCATCATCGGGTTTGTATTTGTTGCCGAAACATTGTCGGTCCTGATCCAGGTTTTCTCGTTTCAAACGTTCGGCAAGCGGGTGTTCAAGATGAGTCCGCTGCATCATCATTTTGAATTGTCCGGCTGGTCGGAGTGGCGGGTCGTCACCACTTTCTGGGCGGCGGGGTTAGTAAGTTCGATCGTGGCTTTGTCTGCGTATCTGAAATAGGGACTTTGATGGGCCCCTTCTGGGAGTGTGAAATCGTGGACTATCAAGGCAAAAAAGTTTTGGTGCTTGGCCTCGCCCGCAGCGGCGCGGCCGTTGCTCGTTTATTGACCAAACACGGTGCAAACGTACTTGTGAATGATCGGAAAGAGCGGGAATCATTCGGGCGTGTTCCGGATGAGCTTGAAACAATGGGGATTCAAGTTGTTTGCGGTGGACATCCGGAAGGAATTGTGTCGTCGGATTTGGACCTGGTGGTCAAGAATCCCGGGATCCCGTATTCGGCTGCTCCCCTTCAGCAGGCAGCTGCCCTTGGAATTCCGATCGTGACTGAGGTTGAGATCGCTTATCAGTTCTCGAAAGCTCCAATTATCGGAATTACCGGGTCAAATGGAAAAACAACCACAACAAGCCTGACTGGTGAAATTTTGCGAGTTGCGAACCTCCGGCCGGTGGTGGCGGGCAACATTGGCACCGCATTATCCGAGATTATCGAAGACGTAACCCCGGATCAATGGCTGGTGGCAGAATTGTCTTCTTTCCAGTTGATGGGAACATCTTCGTTTCGTTCTCGGGTGGGAGCGCTTTTGAACGTGTACCAAGCTCACCTTGATTATCATGGAACCATGGAAGAATATATTGCTGCCAAAAGCCGCATGTTTGCAAATCAAACGAAGGAAGACACCGCGGTATTGAACGCAGATCAGCGGGTGGTAATGGAACTGGCCGCGTCAATAGAAGGACGAATTTTCCCTTTTAGCTTGACAAAGAGTCTGGATGAGGGCGTTTTTGTCAAAGATGAGAGTATCTGTATTCGTTCGAATGGTCAGGACGTCCAGGTATGCGATGTAAAAGAAATCCCCTTAAAAGGAGCCCACAACCTGGAAAATGTTTTGGCGGCGGCTGCCATCACATTTTCCGCAGGGGCAAGCCCCGAAGCCATTCGGGAAGGAATTCTCGGGTTTAAGGGTGTGGAACACCGGCTTGAATACGTGGCTGAGGTAAACGGAGTAGCCTATTATAACGATTCCAAGGCCACAAATGCAGAAGCGGCTACCCGTGCCATCACTTCCTTTTCCAATCCGGTTGTACTCATTGCCGGGGGACTGGATCGAGGAACCGATTTTGCCGAGCTGATTCCCGTTTTTCAAAAGCATGTGAAGGCGATTGTTACGTTGGGTCAGTCGGCTGATAAGCTGGCTGCCGCCGCTGAGAAGGCGGGAATCCGTGAACGGCACCGCGTCGGTTCCATTGAAGAAGCGGTGGTAAAGGCTGCAAGTCTTGCGAAAGCCGGGGATTCGGTACTTCTCTCGCCAGCGTGTGCAAGTTGGGACATGTACACCTCATTTGAGGAAAGGGGACGTATTTTTAAGAAAGCCGTGCATACAATGTAGCGATTGGACGAGACCGAGGAACAGGGGGATTCCAGTTGACTTCGCACGATCGCAAAAATCCGGATTTGGTTATCATTGTGACGGTTCTTTTATTGCTGGGTATAGGTGTAGTGACCGTTTACAGCGCAAGCGCAATAAAGGCCCAGGTCTACGGGGACAGTTTTTATTTTGCCAAACGACAGTTAATTTGGGCGGTGGCCGGTCTTGGCATGATGTTCTTTATGATGGATTTCGATTACACCCGCCTGAAAAAATGGGCCAAGGTGATCATGCTGAGCTGTTTCTTCCTGCTCATCATCGTACTCACGCCGCTTGGTGTTGAACGCAATGGTACGCAGGGGTGGCTTGGCATCGGTTCATTTGGAATCCAGCCGTCTGAAGCGGCGAAGCTTGGGCTCATCATTTTCTTTGCCTGGTATCTCGAGAGATATCAGGATCAAATTCATGAGTTTAAAAAAGGTTTATTGCCGCCCCTTGGTTTAATGGTGTTGGCGGTTGGCCTGATTATGCTCGAGCCGGACCTGGGACAAAGCACAGTAATCGCGGGCACCACGCTCATACTGATTTTTGCTGCGGGTGCCAGGGTGAAACATTTGCTTGCGTTGGCCTCACTTGCGATTCCGGTTTTTGTCGCTTTGGTGATTGTGGCACCCTACCGTCTCAAGCGGATTTTTGCTTTCTTGGATCCCTGGAAATATGAACTGGACGCGGGATATCAGATCATTCAGTCGCTCTACGCATTGGGGCCCGGAGGGCTGATGGGATTAGGACTGGGCCGCTCCCGGCAAAAGTTTTTATATCTGCCGGAGCCGCAAACAGACTTTATCTTTGCTATACTGGCGGAAGAGCTTGGTTTTATTGGGGGAGCAACGGTTTTAATTCTGTTCTTGCTGCTTCTATGGCGCGGGGTTCGGACCGCGGTCACCGCGAAGGATACATTTGGCAGTTTGCTGGCAATCGGCATTACCGGAATGATCGCGGTACAAGTCATTATCAATATCGGTGTGGTAACAGGATCGATGCCTGTAACAGGGATCACGCTTCCGTTCATCAGCTATGGAGGGTCCTCCTTGCTGTTGATGCTGACGGGGGTCGGCATCCTCTTGAACATTTCCAGATATTCGAGATAATAATGATGGAAAAGGTATTTCGGGCCCCCACCAACACGGCGAGACTTGGGCTTAGCCCTTAGCGAGACCTTGCACGCGTAGTTGCGGTTCCCGTTGTTTGCTACTTTGTTGCGTCACTTTGGTGGGTGCTAGTGAGGTGTGAGTCTTCAATGAAGATTGTTGTTACTGGCGGGGGAACGGGTGGACATATCTATCCCGCTCTCGCGATTGCCGGATATTTCGCCGACGTGGAAAACGCTGAGATTCTTTACATAGGAACCGAGCGGGGGCTTGAAAGCGACATCGTACCCCGCTCGGGTTTTGCTTTTCGAACTATTGAGGTCAGCGGACTGAAGCGGAGTTTGTCTTTGGACACGGTAAAAACCTTTTGGCGTTTGGGGAAAGGGCTGGTGCAAGCCGGGCGGATTTTGAAGGAGTTTCAGCCGGATGTTGTAATTGGCTGCGGCGGTTATGTCGTAGCTCCTGTTGCTTTTATGGCCAAGATGCGGGGAATTCCCACGTATATTCATGAAATGGATGTACTGCCGGGTCTCACGAATCGTTCCTTAAGCCGTATTGCGGATCGAATCGGCGTCTCATTTGAAGGTGCAGTGAAGTACTTTTCGCACGTTAAGGATAAGGTTGTGGTGGCGGGGAACCCGCGAGCGAGCGAAGTCGTAAAGGTTTCACCCGATGATATTCGGAAGGTGAAGCAGGAATTCGGTCTTGATTTGACGAAAAAAACGGTCGTGGTTGTGTCCGGTTCACGCGGAGCGAAGCCGATTAACGATGCTACATTAGGTATGCTGGAATCGGTTGCAAAACAAAAAAACTTTCAGTTGATCTATATTACGGGTCAGATCCACTATAACGATGTTGTCCGTCAAATACAGGAAAAGGGTTACGGGCCGCAGCAAGGGATTTTTACACAACCGTTCGTTTACAATATCCTCCCTCTTCTGGCAGGTACGGATATTCTGGTTTCGAGAGCAGGGGCAACTACCATCGCCGAAGTTACGGCACTGGGTATTCCGGGCATCTACATTCCTTCCCCTTATGTAACCAACAACCATCAAGAACACAATGCGAGATGGTTGGCGGACGAGGGAGCCGGAATCATGATCAAGGAGTCAGATCTTACTCCAGATCTTCTTTATGATACGATTTCCTCGTTGATTGAATCCCCCTCCAAATTGCAGGAAATGAAAAAACGGAGCCGCGGTCTCGGGATTCCGGAGGCGTTGAGCAATATCCATCAGGCTGTTATGGACTTATTAAAATAATCAATCAGATCCGGTCGTTTTAGCCACTTGCGTCATCACGTGTGCCCGCAAAAGTGCCGGAATCAGACAACTCTGTTTTGGTTGTTTCTTCCGGGGGCCCAATATATTATTACGGGGTCCCCGGAAAGTACTCGGAATTGACTGCAAAGCTGTTCTTCACTTTCCGGGGTAATTCTGGGCTGCAGTCACACATCGAAGAGGTGCGCATAGTATAGGGTACGTAGACGCTGAGCAACGGCCGGGTTAACGGAGGTATGGTATGAGCAACAAAGATCTGCAAGCCATTTTTCACGGACTGGATGTGGGAACAGTCTTATTCAATGAGCCCCTATCCAAACACACCACGTGGAAAATTGGCGGGCCGGCGGATGTGTTTGTGATTCCTTCAAAGACTGAGCACCTGCAGCTTTTGGCGAAAACATGTGCTGAAAATAAAGTTCCGTGGTATGTGATTGGCAGGGGGTCCAACCTCTTGGTGCGGGACGGTGGGCTGCGGGGGGTTGTCATCAAGCTGGCTGATAATTTTGCAGACATATCGATATCAGGGGATCAGTTGACTGTCCAAGCCGGACGTTCTTATGTTTCAGCGGCCAATACTGCGATTCGCAGTGGCTTACAAGGGCTCGAGTTTGCAACCGGTATTCCCGGAACCGTCGGCGGTGCCGTAATGATGAATGCCGGAGCGCATGGGGGAGAAACAAAAGACGTACTCCTAAGCGCAGATATTGTGGAAGAGGATGGTTCAATCCGGACTCTTCAAAATCGTGATCTGCAGTTTGCATATCGGTACAGCATCCTGAAAGATCAGCCTAGGATCGTCGTTCGGGTAACTTTTCAATTGCAGCCCGGAAGCACCGAAGAGATGCAGGCAAAGGTTAGGGCTTGGACCAAACGTCGGCAGACCACCCAACCCCTTCAGCTGCCTAATTGCGGGTCCGTTTTTCGAAACCCGGAAGGAACTCATGCAGGTTTCCTGATTGAACAGGCTGGATTGAAAGGAACCAAAATCGGTGGGGCCCAGATTTCGGATCTTCACGCCAACTTTATTGTCAATGTCCAAAAAGCGAGAGCGGTGGATGTATTGGCCCTAATTGATTTGGTACAAACGACGATCCGTGAACGAAACGGTATTACTCTCATCCCTGAAGTGCGAATCGTAGGAGAGGATTGACAACAGGACTACATCAGGGGGTGACATCGTGGAACGATTTGCCATTGAGGGTGGTCAACCGCTCATTGGTTCTGTTCGTGTTCACGGAGCAAAGAATGCTGCACTGCCGATCCTTGCTGCAAGTGTGTTGGCTAAAGGGGAAAGCGTGATTCATGACGTCCCCGACTTGCAGGATATTCGAGTGATGGAATCAATTCTTCGCAGTTTGGGAGCTCGTGTCACAAGGAATGGCTCCACTGTCACTGTAGATCCGACTCCCATTCACTTGACGGAAATTCCGGATGAATTAATGCGGCAGATGAGATCTTCGATTTTTTTGATGGGGCCCATGTTGGCCCGATTCGGTTCCGTCCGTGTATCGAAACCGGGCGGCTGTACCATCGGTTCAAGACCTATCGACCTGCATACCAAAGGTTTGCTGGCCATGGGGGCAACCATTCACGACAGTCACGGGTATATGCACTGCAAAGCGAATCGGTTAAAGGGTACGTCGATTTATTTGGATATCCCTAGCGTCGGAGCAACCGAAAACATCTTGATGGCCGCGTCACTTGCCGAAGGTACCACGATGATCGGAAATGCGGCCAGAGAACCGGAAATTGTTGACTTGGCAAACTATCTGAACAAGATGGGAGCCAGAGTCACCGGAGCGGGTGAAGCGACTATTTATGTGGAAGGCGTATCGGAATTAAACCCGGTTGAGCATTCGATCATACCCGATCGGATTGTAACCGGAACTTTAATGGTAGCCGCAGCTATCACGAGAGGAAATATTCAGTTAGAGAATGTGGTATCGGAACATTTGGGGGTTGTAATCACCAAACTGCGGGAGACCGGTGTTGAAATCGAGGTTGATCGTGATATAATGACTGTAAAATCTAGTAATCGACCTTCCGCGGTTGACAGAATTCAGACATCTTACTATCCGGGATTCCCCACTGATCTGCAAGCTCCCTTCATGTCGATGCTTACGGTGGCAAACGGAACTTCGATTGTTTCGGAAACGGTATTTGAAGAACGGTTTAAACACGTAAGCGAACTTCGAAGAATGGGTGCACAGATCAAAATCGATCTCCGAACTGCCTTTATCGAAGGTGTTTCCGAATTGACAGCGGCAAATGTGGAAGCGACCGACCTGCGCGCGGGCGCAGCACTCATTATAGCTGGCCTGGCAGCTAATGGAACCACGTTTGTGGAGAATACTCATCATATAGATCGCGGATACGAGCGGATTGAAGATGTGCTGTGCTCACTTGGCGCACGAATCACCCGTATTCATGATTGAATACAAGACAACGAGCGGCATACCTTCGGATATGCCGCTCTATTTTACTGATTGGAATTCTTTTTGGGGGCATCTTATGGTACCTGAACAAAAACGTAAGCCCAGTTGGAAAGCTCTGCTATTGCTGATTATTTTTTTTCTGGGGATCGCGGTTGCCGTTTTTTTTACCTCTCCGTTGTCCGAGGTTCGGTCCGTTGAGGTTGTGGGCAACAGCCAGATAGTGAAAGATCAAATTCTTAGGATCAGCGGTATACAGGTGGGCATGAATATTTGGGAAGTGGAACCTGCCGAAGTGGACAAGCGGTTAAAGAGCCAGCTTCCGCTGCTTGCAAAAGCGGACGTTGAAGTGAAATTTCCCGGGAATGTCGTGATTGCTGTGGCTGAAAAACCGGTGGCCGCCATTCTCACAAAGGAAGGCGGAAAAAACTATCGGTTGTTAAGTGATGGGACGGTATTCGATTTGGTGAAAAACCCTTCTGGAGCAGGCGTACCTTTGCTTTCTTCGAAACGTCAATTCCAAATTGAGGTAGGAAAACAAATCCCCGATCCGGATATCCAGAAATTTTGCGAACAGATCGTGAAAGTGGACCGTTCGCTTCTTGAACCTATTTCTAACTTTGAGATCAAAGAAGGAAATTTATGGTCAGCATGGACGAATCCCGATCCCGCATCGTTCGAAATCCGCTTTCCACCCGGAGATATCAATACTACGCTGGAAGTATTTACGCAGTTTTGGAAAAAGCAACTAGAAGGCAAATCTTCCGGAATCATTTATATTTATAGTAGGGAAGAAGCTTGGTATGAAAAAGGAAGCGAGCGGGTTCCCAAAAAGGAGTGATAAAAGTGAACCCTGCAAAGACCAAACTCACGGTGTCTCTAACTGTCATTTCTTTAACCTTGGGATTGATGATGGCAGTTCAATATAAGAATACCCAAAAAATCAATGAACAAGTCAGTTGGGGTGTTTCGAGCAAGGATGTTCAGCAGGCTAAGGAAAAGCTTGCGGCGATCCAGCAGCAAAATAAAGCTCTGGAGAACCAGTTGAACGAATTGAACAAGAAAGTTGTTGCGATTGAGCAAGAAGCGGCAAAATACGATACAACCGATATTCAGCAACAATTGGAGCGGGCCAGGATTCTTGCAGGAACTTCCCCTGTGAAAGGTCCAGGAATCGTGCTTACGATCGATGACAGCAAGAAAGCGACCAGTTCACCGAATCCTGTAACACACGATACGGATGTGATGCGAATTGTGAACGAGATTTTTCTCGCGGGTGCGGAAGCGGTCAGCATTAATGGGGAACGAATCGGTTCTGCTACCGGTATTCTGTGTGTCGGTCCGACTGTCCGCGTGAACGACCGTCTGCTGACTCCTCCCTATAAAATCGAAGCGATCGGGGATCCGGCCACCCTCATTACCGGCTTGACGTTTCGCGGTGGCATTCTCGATGAGCTGAGAGGGAAGGATCGAGCTCTGCAGGTCCAGGGACCGAAAGAAGTTGCCCTGATTCAAATGAAGGGCTATTCGGGAGACCCGAATAAGCTGTCGTCCAACAGTGTCAGTCAATAAATGCCAGGAGAGAGAAACCAGATAGAAAAGAGGGCTGGAAAATGGGAAACCAGTCAGTAAGTAAATTTAAATGGAGTCTGTTTGCTGTCAGTGCCCTGCTTGGGGCAATGCTCACAATCCAAATGACATCCGGTAAAAATAAAGAGTCAAACTTTGCCGGTGCCGATATCATTCAGGTTAAAAATGCACTTGCTTACGAAAGCACCCACCATGAGCAATTACTGGAACAGATTAACAAGATGGAACGAAAACTGCAGGTCTATGAAAGTTCCCCAGGTAACCAGGAAAGTGTTCTTGCGAAAATGAAAGATGACCTGAACAAGGCGAAAGTGGAGGCTGGCCTTACCCCGCTTGAAGGAAACGGGATTCGAATTGAAATTAAAGAAGATCCGACGTTTTCAATCATTTCCCCAAGTCCCAGAGATCCGCATGAGGAAAAATATCATATTTTTGATCACGAGTTGGTCTATCTGGTCAATATCCTTCAGTCCAATGGTGCTCGAGCGGTTTCGTTTAACAATCAGCGAGTCGTTACATCTACTGGAATCAGGGAAATCGGTGTCAGCAAAGTCGACCAGATCATCTATCCGGGGACCATGCAGGTGAACTTTAACGTTGTTACCCTGCCTTATGTAATCGATGCTGTAGGTGATATTGATAAGATGAAGGGAGCCGTTTTAACTTATATCGGTGAAGACTTCTTTCGATCCAAAGGGAAAGCGCTGATTATCACCGAATATCGGGATGGGAAGAAGCTGGTATTGCCCCCTTATACACGGAGCCCAAATTATCAATTCACAACAGAGGATAAAGCGGAAGGAGCAGCAAAAAAATGATCTGGATCCCGATTGTTGGACTGGCTTTGGGGATTTCCCTCGGATTGATTCTCAATGTCAACATCCCTTTGCAATACAGCAGTTACATGTCGATTGCGATTCTTGCGGCGCTTGATACGGTGTTTGGAGGAATTCGTGCAAGCCTCGAACGTCATTTTGACAGCAGCGTGTTTATTTCAGGGTTCTTCTCCAATACATTACTTGCAGCGTTATTGGCTTATATAGGATCCGAATTAGGCGTCGATCTCTATTTGGCTGCGGTATTCGCGTTCGGTGTGAGATTGTTTAACAATATTGCCACAATTAGGCGGCTCTTAATGCAAAAAGGCAAAAAAGTTTCCTGAGAAAAAAGGGATTCGACATATCGCGTTGAATCTTTATGTAGAAGGTCTGTTTATGTTTAGGGAGGTGCCACCGCTTGACTAAAGGCGATATCATCGTCAGTCTGGATATTGGAACATCCAAAATACGTGCTATCATCGGGGAATACAACGGTTCGACCCTTAGCATTATCGGTGTTGGGTCTGCTGACGGTGAAGGGATACGCAAAGGTTCAATTGTTGATATAGATAAAACTGTACAATCCATCCGGGAAGCTGTCGAGCATGCGGAACGCATGGTGGGGATTCAGATTGAATCCGCTTTTATCGGAATAACCGGCAATCATATTACACTTCAACCGAGTCAAGGCGTTGTTGCCGTATCTTCTCCCGATAGAGAGATCGGGGACGAGGATATCGAACGGGTTCTTCAGGCGGCCAGAGTAATTGCAGTCCCTCCTGAACGAGAGATTATCGGCATTGTTCCCAAACAATACATTGTTGACGGTCTTGATGAAATTAACGATCCAAGAGGTATGATCGGAGTTCGCCTTGAAGTGGAAGGCTCAATTGTTACCGGTTCCCGTACCGTCATTTCCAACCTTATTCGTTGTGTTGAAAGAGCGGGCATACGGAATGCCGGACTTGTTCTAATGCCACTGGCTGCAAGTTCAATTGCGCTCTCCGGTGATGAAAAGAAACTTGGGGTTGTCCTGGTTGATATTGGTGCAGGTCAAACAACAGTCTCCGTGTTTGAAAATGGAGCTTTAGTCGCTCTGTGCGTGCTTCCTATTGGCGGAGATCACGTAACAAATGACATTGCCATTGGTTTGCGTACTCAAACAGAAATGGCCGAAGCTGTTAAAATTCGTTACGGATATGCCATGGTAGCCGGTGCCTCACACGAATTGACATTTAAAGTACCCCGTATTGGGAGCAACGTGGATAAGGAATACTCTCAATCAGATTTGGCCAATATTATTGAGCCGCGGATGCAGGAAATTTTTCACATGGTCAGAAGAGAAGTCGAACGTATGGGGTATGAGAAAGAAATCCCCAGCGGTTATGTTTTGTCCGGTGGGGTAGCTTGTATGCCTGCTGTCGACAAGTTGGCAGAATTCGAGTTGAACGCACCCGTTCGGATCTCGGTTCCCGAGCACTTGGGGGTACGTGATTCTTCGTTTGTTAACGGTGTTGGGATCATTCAATATGCGATTCGGAACTATATGCGCCGAACCCATGTAACGAATCCCGCTCAAGTACACCGCAAATCCGGTGGCTTTATGAATCGCGTTAAGGGTTGGTTTAGCGAATTTGTATAAGGAACAGTTCATAGTCGCTTAATGGGTATGATGATCGAGGAGGAAACTGTATGTTGGAATTTGATCTTGAAATAGACGCACTTGCCCAGATAAAGGTCATCGGGTGCGGTGGCGGCGGGTGTAACGCGGTCAATCGAATGATCGAGGCAGGAATAAAGGGCGTCGAATTCATTACCGTCAATACAGACGCTCAGGCGCTTCAATTGTCGAAAGCTCACCATCGCCTCCAAATCGGCGAAAAGTTAACTCGCGGTCTTGGTGCGGGGGCAAATCCCGATATTGGCAAAAAAGCGGCGGAAGAGAGCCGTGAACAGATTACAAACGCACTTCGCGGGGCTGATATGGTGTTTGTAACGGCCGGTATGGGGGGCGGTACAGGTACCGGGGCAGCGCCTGTCGTCGCAGAAATTGCAAAAGAACTGGGATCACTGACGGTTGGTGTCGTTACCAAGCCTTTTACATTTGAAGGCCGTCGCCGTATGATACAGGCAGAGCAAGGGATTGCCAATCTGAAAGAGAAGGTAGACACATTAATTGTCATTCCGAATGATCGTCTGCTTGAAATCGTCGATAAGAATACTCCTATGGTAGAAGCGTTCCGGGAAGCGGATAACGTACTTCGTCAAGGTGTTTCCGGCATTTCCGATTTGATTGCGGTTCCAGGGTTGATTAACGTGGACTTTGCGGACGTCAAAACGATTATGACTGAGCGCGGTTCGGCCCTTATGGGAATTGGAGTTGCAAGTGGTGAAAATCGCGCAACCGAAGCTGCCAAGAAAGCTATCTGCTCTCCTCTTCTGGAAACTTCAATTGATGGGGCACGAGGCGTATTGATGCACATTGCCGGCGGTTCCAACCTCTCCTTGTTTGAAGTAAATGAAGCTGCTGATATTGTTTCATCTGCAGCTGATGCGGAAGTCAATATGATTTTCGGTGCCGTGATCAACGAAAACTTGACTGATGAAATCATTGTAACGGTTATTGCTACCGGCTTTGAACATAAGGAGCGTCCGGCAGCTGCCAAACCTATGAATAAGCTCGACCTCCGTCCATTTAACAGTGCCGGAACTTCGATGGACAACTTAGACGTACCTGCTTTTCTTCGTCGTAACAACGATAAGTAATGCAAATACTATGAAACGGGTATCCATTTTGGACGCCCGTTTTTTCGTTACCGGAAAGGAGTCTGCCGCATTGATTTTCACTATGAATCACCTCGTTTTGTCATATTATACTCCTTGAGGTAATTTAATTTCAAAAGGAAATTTACTTTTAAAAAGTTATATGCTTGACATCATGTGGTTATTATTATATATTAACTTACGAAAAGTAACCGATAGAAGGAGGTGGAATAATGGCATTATCGTACTTTATTTGTCATGGGTCCCCAACACTTGCGGTGGAAGATAACGAATACACCCGCTTTTTACGCAATTTGGGCGAACAAACACAAAAACCGAAGGCGATCGTAATTTTTACAGCGCATTGGGAAAATCAGGTTCTATCGATAACGGATTCTGATGATATTTATGAGACAATTTATGATTTTGGCGGTTTTCCGGAGGAACTGTATTCAGTGAAATATCCAGCGAAAGGTTCCAGAAAAACGGCCTCGATGCTGCAAGAAATGTTTCAACGTCAAGGCATACCCGTACGGAAAGACGCAAAAAGAGGGTTGGATCACGGTTCTTGGGTTGTTTTGCGACATATGTATCCGGAAGAGGAGGTACCGGTCGTTCAAGTGTCTGTGAATCCCTACCTCTCACCTGAAGAGCAGTACAAAATCGGTGAATCTATTAGGGATTTGGGGAAAGAGGACATTTTGGTGATTGGTAGCGGCGCAACCGTGCACAATTTGGGAACTTTGGCGTGGGGGAAAGAAACTGCGGAGCCATGGGCGTTGGAATTCGATGATTGGCTGATTGATAAGGTGCAGAAGAGGGATCTGGATTCCCTTTTTGCTTATGAAACATTGGCACCCTATGCTCGACGTGCGGTTCCCAGGGCGGAACATTTTGTACCTCTGTTTATCACACTCGGAAGCGGAAATCCGGAATTGTCCCCAAAGCTTTTACACCGGAGCTATAACTACGGAACGTTAAGCCATATTGGTTTTCAATTTTAACGAGAGAGAGCTGTTAGACCGTGTGTTATTTCGTTCCAAGAACCAAATGCAAAATGCGGCGTAATGGCCGATTGAACAAAATTGACCCTGCTTAGGGGGAATTCCGGGAATCTCGGGACTTCTCTTAAGGAGGGTCTTGTTTTGGCAGATTTCTTGACAGGATTGTATCCCGCGTCGAAATATTTCCCTATTCTACCGTCAAGTTGCGACAAAATTTGTAATAGATATGTACTATACTAGGGACATCGAAGAGTGCGGGAGTGAAACCGCATGCCAGTAATATTTATCGATGTGGTCTGGCTGATTAACTTCGTTATGGATGCGGTAATTCTGGTTGCAGCTGCCTGGATGGGCAGAAGGAAGGTTCGCTGGTGGCGAATTGCTCTAGGTTCTGCGGTTGGTGCCAGCTATGCATTGCTGTTTCTGATGCCGGGGGGAACAGAGCCATTTATCAGTTGGGGTGCCAAAATTTTGTTTTCCTGCCTAATGGTGATCCTTACGTTTCACCCGAAGAATGTCTTGGAGTTTTTACGGTTCTGGGGTTTGTTTTATCTTGCTTCTTTTGTTATTGGGGGGGCCACCTACGGGTTGAATTTTTTGCTGGGGGAAACTCGTCCCATTGGCGGAATGGTTCTCGTTTCTCATGAAGCTGTTTGGGGAGTGAATAAGCAATTTGTCTTGTTGTCAATCCCTGTCATCTATCTGATTGGAAAAGTGGCATGGAACCGAATCGAACGTTTCAAGAAGAGGGAAGGGAATCTGTGGCATGTCGAACTTGCGCTTGAGGGTGTCCGTGTTGAATTCACAGGGCTGCTGGATACGGGGAATGTCTTAACGGATCCAATCTCCGGCTTGCCTGTAGCTGTAGTCGAATGGCGCGCTCTGGAGCCGCTGCTGCCTCCCTCTCTGCTTGAGGCTTATCGGGAACATCGCGATGTAACAATGGATCTTGGCGAGAAGGCGGTAGAAGGTGATTGGCAATCCCGTTTGCGAATCGTGCCCTATCGGGGTGTGGGAGGAACAGTTGGTATGCTGCTGGCCTTTCGACCTTCCAAATTCGTGGTTCGTCAGGGCGAAACGGTAAGTGCAGTTTCCAAGATTTTGGTGGCAATTAACCCGAAGCCAATGTCGGGTGATGAAGCATATCACGCAATTCTGCCTCCGGCGTGCATAGCAGAAACCGATTCTTCTATCGCGTCCTAACCAGTTATCTTTCTTACCAGGAAGGAGAGGACCTCTACATGATTATCCCATTCAAACTCCGACTGCAGCTTCGTTTATGGTATTTGCGGCTTCTGTTCAAACTGGGCACTCAACCTGAGGAGATTTATTATGTGGGTGGAAGTGAGGCTCTTCCGCCTCCCTTGACTCGAGAAGAGGAAGAATTTCTGTTGGGAAAACTTCCAAGCGGGGATGAAGCGGTGCGGGCGGTTTTAATCGAACGCAACCTTCGATTGGTTGTGTACATTGCTCGCAAGTTCGAAAATACGGGAATCAATATAGAAGACTTGGTGTCCATTGGCACGATCGGCTTGATTAAAGCGGTCAACACGTTTGATCCGGAAAAGAAAATCAAACTGGCTACATATGCCTCCCGCTGCATTGAGAATGAAATTCTCATGTTCCTCCGCAGAAATAATAAAATTCGCTCGGAAGTCTCTTTTGACGAGCCGCTGAACGTCGATTGGGACGGTAACGAGCTGCTTTTGTCAGACGTCCTGGGTACGGAAAATGATACGATCTACCGGGGAATCGAGGAACAGGTAGACAGGAAACTGCTTTATAAAGCGCTGGACAAATTGTCGGACCGGGAGCGTCGCATCATGGAGCTTCGCTTTGGTTTGGCAGATGGAAAAGAAATGACGCAAAAAGATGTTGCCGATCTTTTGGGGATCTCCCAATCCTACATTTCACGCTTGGAGAAACGAATTATCAAGCGTCTGCGCAAAGAATTCAACAAGATGCTTTGATTTTCCATAAGTGCATAAATCTTCCCTCCGAGGAAATACTGTTGACGAATCCCACGGCGGACCTTCAACGGGGAGGGAATGACATGAAGCGTAATAAAGTGGAAATCTGTGGTGTGAACACAGCGGAGCTTCCTGTTTTGACAAATACGGAAATGCGTAAGTTGTTTGTGGAGTTGCAGCGGGGGGAATTGTCCGCCCGTGAGAAGCTTGTCAATGGCAACCTTCGGCTTGTGCTTTCTGTGATTCAACGTTTTAACAACAGGGGGGAGTATGTAGACGATTTGTTCCAAGTCGGGTGCATTGGTCTCATGAAGGCAATCGATAATTTTGACCTGGGACAGAATGTGAAATTCTCGACCTACGCAGTGCCGATGATTATCGGAGAGATTCGGCGATATCTTCGGGATAACAATCCAATCCGGGTAAGCCGCAGTCTCCGGGACATCGCCTACAAGGCACTCCAAGTCCGCGACCAGCTGACGAACAAAAATTTGCGGGAGCCCTCCATTAACGAAATCTCGGAGGCGATGGAAGTCCCAAAGGAAGATGTGGTGTTTGCTTTGGACGCGATCCAGGATCCGGTCTCCTTGTTTGAACCGATTTACCATGACGGGGGAGATCCGATTTATGTGATGGATCAAATCAGCGATGAGAAAAATCAGGACTCCCAGTGGGTGGAAGAAATTGCGATCCTCGAAGCTTTGCAGAAGTTGAATGAGCGGGAAAAACGGATCTTATCAATGCGTTTCTTTGAAGGGAAAACCCAGATGGAAGTGGCTGATGAAATTGGCATCTCACAGGCGCAAGTATCCCGTCTCGAAAAAGCCGCGATCAGTCACATGCAGAAATATATCCGGCCTTAAGAAACCACTCTTTCAGAAAGTCGCTTGGGCGACTTTTTCTTTTTGATCGTGCATACAGTGTAAAAGGACAATAATTTACAACGAGGGGTTTGCATGATTAAAGTATCGGAACTGCAATCCAAAGATGTGGTGAATATCTCGGATGGAAAACGGCTGGGGATGATCGGAGACCTCGATATTGATCTTGAGAACGGGATGATTCGGGCGATTGTAGTGCCGGGTTCCGGGCGGTTCTTCGGTATGTTCGGAGCTTCTCAAGATTACGTGATTCCATGGAGCCAAATCGTGAAGATTGGGGCGGATGTAGTGTTGGTGGAACTGACTTCTTCGACCACCCACGTGCCTCCGAACTCCACGCCGTTCCGAAACAGCGGTAGTTCGGATGGATACGGGGGAAATTCGGGCGGTTACTAAAGGACAGAGTCGGGAAGGAACATTGCGCCGGAAGGCGCATTTTTTCTGCCATGGAACATTTAACATACATGAACACTAACGTTTGCAACAAAAAGATTAGATTGTGGGTTCGTATACCTCAAAGAGTCGGATATCAGGAGTAACCTGTACATAATCATCCAAAGTGCGTCGCACACGCGGGTAAACGATTTGAATGGCAGCTTCTGCGTCCTCCTTCGACTCCCATAGAGTCAAGGCTCCGTACTCACCGGCTGCATCATCCATTAGGTATATTATATTATTAAAGCCTTTTAGTTTCCTTACCATTCCATTGCAACGATCCGCAATCATTTCAGCTAAAAATCTCTTGTTTGGCCCTAACGTAAACATGATTAAACGCGCGTACATTACCATCACCTTTCCCAGTCAAACAGAGCAACAACTTATTTTTTTATAGTTCATTTAAATATAAGCATAATATACCAGCCGCTTTTCGAATAGTAAATACCGATTCGTTTTGCACTCAAAGAGCACAAGTCACGTTTTGGCAGTAAAAAGCCAAGTCGTGCTTTGCGGGGAACCCGATAACATGTTACATTCAATAAAAGAACCGAAAAGAGGAGATTGTGGTGGAGAAGACTCGTTTCATAGATGCGGAAGAGTTAAACCGAACAGGTGTGGCAAGAGCTGTATTTACCACCCGGATCGGGGGAGTATCAACGGGTCATTGGCGAGGATTAAATCTGGGGCTTCATGTGGGAGACCGGAAGGAACATGTGATTGCCAACCGCGAGCTTGTCTCTAAAGAGGTAAACCTGTCTCTCGATCTGTGGGTGTGCGGAGAACAAGTACACGGAAAACGGGTGGCGGTGATCCGGGCTGAAAATCGGGGGCGGGGAGCCTATTCTTACGATGAGGCGATTCCGGGAACAGACGCCCTTGTCACCAATCAGCCCGGCATCGTACTTTCCACTTTCGCCGCGGATTGTGTGCCGATTTTGCTGCTTGATCCGGTCAATGAAGCGATTGCAGCCGTTCATGCAGGATGGAAAGGAACCAAAAGTCAAATTGCGAAGGAAGCAATTCTTACGCTGCAAAAGGAGTTCGGGAGCGACCCTTCGCAACTGTTAGCCGCCATTGGCCCTTCGATTGATACTTGTTGTTATGAAGTCGACCAACAGGTTTACATTCCTTTTATCGAAGAATACCCGCAAGGTGAATCGTTTTTTACGGCAAAAGAAAATCAGCGGTGGCAGTTGTCACTGCCTGCAGCGAACCGTCAAATCCTTTTGGAAGCCGGTTTATTGCCGGAGCATGTGACCCGTGTTGGAGGCTGTACGGCATGTAATACGGATACATTTTTCTCTCATCGGGCGGAAAAAGGAAAAACCGGTCGCCACGCGGGCTTGATTGTTCTCCTCTGACATAGAATATTCGGCAGGAAAATCCCCCTAAAGGAAGAATAATATTCAAAGTACCCACTCTAAAGGGGAGGGGAATTAGTGTACGTGCGTCGCGAGTGCCGATGAAACGGACTTGACTACATGGCCCGTGAGGGATGGCGCAACTAAGGGACAAACGTGGTGATTCAGATGGACTATCGTGAAAAAGCGGACTCAGTACGACACCGGATTCTTCGTGCATGCGAGCGATCCGGTCGGGATCATAACGACGTCACTGTAATAGCAGTGACAAAGTATGTGGGCGTCCCGGAAACTCTTGCGATTCTGGAAGCGGGCATCCGGGATCTCGGGGAAAACCGGGTTCAACAGGCGCTTCCTAAGGTGACAGCCATTAAGGAACCGGTATGCTGGCATTTTATCGGCAATTTGCAGACCAATAAGGTAAAAGACGTCCTGCCCCATTTTCAGTGGATTCATTCGCTTGACCGCATGTCACTGGCAAAGGAACTGCAGAAACAGGCGGAGAAACTTGATATTTCCGTGTCCTGCCTGGTACAGGTAAATATATCGGGGGAACAGTCGAAGAGCGGATTCTCTCCAGAGGAGGTAGAACCGTTCCTTGCTGAGATATCGGAAATGGCACGCCTTCAAGTACGCGGACTGATGACCATGGCTCCGATTGCGGCAGATCCGGAAGAGGTACGGCCGGTTTTTCGAGGTTTGCTTGAATTGCGTGACTCTTTAAAGCCCGTTTATCCCGAATTGAACCATTTGTCGATGGGGATGTCCGATGATTTCGAGGTAGCGGTTGAAGAAGGTGCCACGATGGTTCGGATAGGCAGTATTTTGGTAAAACCATAAACTCATGGAGGGAAACCATCATGTGGAATAAAATGATGCAATTTCTCGGTTTGGCCGATGAAGAAGCAGGGACAGCCAACAAACAGGAAAAAGCCGGTGAGGATGCGCAGCCGGATGTGGTACCTATGCAGCGCAAAGCGGCTATTGTGAATTTACATACGCAAAAACAGGTCAAGTTGGTGCTCTGCGAGCCTCAATCATTTGATGAAGCTCAAATGATCGCGGATCATTTGCGGACACATAGGGCTATCGTTTTGAATTTACACAAGGCGCAGTTTGACCATGCGATCCGAATTGTGGATTTTATCTCCGGAACGGTGTATGCTTTGGGAGGACGGATCGAAAAAATCGGCCATCAGATTTTCCTGTGCGCTCCGGACAATGTGGAAGTTCAAGGTGTGATCAGCGATCTTCTGAAGCAGCAAGCTGAGTTGAACAACGCAGTTTCAAAAAGTCAAATGAGGTGACGGAATGCCGCAACTACTAACTGCTATTGATCTTTTGTTTCAAATTTTTCGATATATTTTATTGGCCCGGATCTTAATGTCTTGGGTACCGGATATGGAACGGACCGGAATCGGACAGTTTCTTTATAAAATAACAGAACCTTATCTGGGGTTCTTCCGAAGATTTATTCCTCCTCTGGGGATGATTGATCTTTCTCCGATTGTGGCGTTTTTTGCGCTGTATCTGATCCAACTCGGTTTGGATACCGTGTTGAGAAGAATTTTATTCTAAGTGAGGGAAATATGACGGATAATGTGTTTATGCATTACAGGCCGGAGGAAAAACCGTTTATCCAACGGACGCTTGAGCTGGCCAATCGTGCAGCCTCCCGCCATTCCCCGAGTTTAACCGCTTTTCTGGATCCGCGACAGGTGCGGATTGCTGTGAACATCGCCCGAACGGTGGGCGATGTTGCTGTTTTTACGGACGGCGGATGGGAAGAGGCAGAAAGAAGAAGGGTGCTGCTGGCTCCCGACTATTGGAGGCCCGAACCGGAAGAAATGGAGTTATGTTGGCTGCGGATTGAAATCCCGGGGGATTATGTGACACTCAAGCACGGGGATTATTTGGGGGCGTTGACAGGGCTTGGATTGAAAAGGGAAAAGATCGGAGATCTGTCCGTTCATGAAGATGGCTGTGATCTTGTTGCAGCGAAGGAAATTGAAGACTTTTTAACCCTGCATCTCAACCAGGTGGGGCGTGCCTCCGTGCTGGTCCGCCCGATTAAAAAAGAGGAATATCGTCCACTCAAGATTCATTTCACCGAACGGGAATTTACCGTGATGTCCTTGAGGGTGGATGCAGTGGCCGCTGAAGGATTTCAACTGGCCCGCAATAAAATCACCGATCCGATTCGAAGCGGAAAACTTCAATTGAATTGGCAGACCGTTACAGATCCCTCTACACAGGTGGAAGAAGGAGATGTGATTTCTCTAAGGGGACTGGGGCGCCTTCGGATTCTCGAGATCGGGGGGCAGACAAAAAAAGGACGAACGGTGATTCGGATTGGCAAATATCTCTAAGAATTCGGCAGGAATCGGTTTTGATTTTGTCGAAATAATGGGCAGAAGCTTTTTCGTCCTACTATATTTGGAGGTGCCGTTCTATGCCATTAACGCCCATGGATATTCATAACAAGGAATTTGCCCGGACTTTTCGCGGTTACAATGAGGATGAGGTAAATGAATTCCTTGATCATGTAATAAAGGATTATGAAGCGCTGCTTCGTGACAAGAAGAACCTGGAAGATCAAGTAGCCCAACTGAAGGAACGGTTAACACGGTTTGAAAATATTGAAGAAACCTTGAGCAAATCCATCCTTGTGGCACAGGAAACGGCAGAGGAAGTCAAGGCCAATGCCCGCAAAGAGGCACAACTGATCGTGAAGGAAGCGGAGAAAAATGCGGATCGGATTGTCAACGAAGCGCTGATGAGATCCCGCGAAATTTCGCTTGAATTGGAAAACTTGCAGAAACAGGCTTCTGTTTATCGTGCACGTTTCCGTTCTTTAATTCAGGCTCAGCTGGAAATGCTCGAGACAAGCGATTGGGACAAACTGAACGAAGAATAATCGCGATATTTGACAATGCGGTTCGCCATTGCATATAATAATTTTTAAAATAAACCTCTAAAAACGATGATCGGGAAAGTACCGCTGAACACTTTGCAGCGAACCGGGATTGGTGTGAGCCGGGAAAGTGGAAGGTTGGGAAAATCACCCGGAAGTTGCTTACTGAAATTCCCTGTTCGTGAAAAGTAGGATAAGCCGGTTGGGCACCGTTACAAGCTCAAACGAGTGACCCGACATTCCTGGATGTGTTGAATAGTTGGGTAACTTAGGGTGGTACCACGGGAATTCAACCTCTCGTCCCTATGGACGAGGGGTTTTTTTATTTGGGGGGTTAGATAAATGTCAATCGATTACAGCAAAACACTGAATCTGCCGGAGACGGAGTTTCCGATGCGGGGGAATCTCCCTCAACGGGAACCGGAGATCCAAAACAAATGGGAAGAACTGAATTTATATAAAAAAGTGCAGCAAGCTCAAAAAGGCAAGCCGAAGTTCGTGCTGCATGACGGACCACCCTATGCAAATGGAGATATTCATTTGGGGCATGCGGTGAATAAGATCTTGAAGGACATCATTGTCAAATCGAAAACAATGGAAGGGTTTGACGCGCCCTATGTTCCGGGATGGGACACACACGGACTCCCGATTGAACAGGCGATTATCAAGAACAAGAAGATCAACCGACATGAGATCCCGATTCCGCAATTCCGTCAAATGTGCTATGACTATGCGCTTGATTTTATTGACCGGCAGCGCGGTCAATTCAAACGTTTGGGCGTACGGGGAGATTGGGAGAACCCTTACATCACGCTGCTTCCCGAGTATGAAGCAGCGCAAATTCGCGTATTCGGTGAAATGGCAACCAAAGGCTACATCTACAAAGGGATGAAGCCTGTGTACTGGTGCCCGCATTGTGAAACTGCATTGGCGGAAGCGGAAATTGAATACGCGGACAAAAAGTCGCCTTCGATCTATGTGAAGTTTCCCGTTACAGACGGCAAAGGGAAGCTGCCGGAAGGTTCTTTCATTGTGATCTGGACCACCACACCTTGGACCATTCCTGCCAACGTTGCGATTGCGGTTCATCCGGAAATCCAGTATGTTGTGGCGCAGGTGAACGGTGAGAAACTTGTTGTTGCGAAAGAACTCCTTGGAGCTGTTCTGAAAGCTGCAGGGCATGAGGAACCGGCAGAGATTGTTGCCGAGTTCAAAGGGGCAGAACTGGAACAGGCGAAAGCAAAACACCCGCTGTTTGATCGCGAATCACTGGTTGTGCTCGGAGATCATGTAACTCTGGATGCCGGTACCGGTTGTGTACACACTGCTCCCGGACACGGTATGGAAGACTTCCTGGTCGGGCAGCATTATGGATTGCCGGTGCTCGTACCGATTGATGACCATGGGAAATTTACGAAAGAAGCTGGTCCGTTTGCGGGTCAATTTTATGCAAAGGCAAACCCTGTTATCACGGAAGCCTTGAAGGAAGCGGGTAGCCTGCTGCATGAGGAGGCGATGGATCACTCCTATCCTCACTGTTGGCGCTGCAAGAATCCGGTGATTTACCGGGCAACGGAGCAGTGGTTCGGATCGATCGATACAATCCGGGACGAACTGCTCGAACAGATTCAGCAGGTAAAATGGAATCCGTCCTGGGGCGAAGTTCGCCTGCACAATATGGTGGCTGAGCGGCAGGACTGGTGCATCTCCCGTCAGCGCGTGTGGGGGGTTCCCATCCCGATTTTCTATTGCACCGACTGCAATAAAGAATTGATTACGAAAGATACCATCGAACATGTGGCGGGTCTCTTTGCGGAGCATGGATCACAAGTGTGGTTTGAACGGGAGGCGTCCGGCCTGCTTCCGGAAGGAACGGTTTGTCAATGCGGCAACACGGAGTTCCGTAAAGAAACGGACATTATGGACGTATGGTTTGACTCCGGTTCCTCCCACATTGCGGTGTGCGACAGCCGGGAAGATTTGCAATGGCCGGCCGATCTGTATCTTGAAGGATCCGACCAGTACCGCGGTTGGTTTAATTCTTCGTTAACCACTGCGGTTGCGGTTAAGGGGCGTGCTCCTTATAAAGAGGTTCTTTCGCACGGCTTTGTATTGGACGGCGAAGGACGCAAGATGTCCAAAAGTCTCGGGAATGTGGTAGACCCGCTGAAGGTGCTGCAGAACCTGGGTGCCGATATTCTGCGCCTCTGGGTGGCATCGGTCGATTATCGTTCCGATGTGCGGGTATCCGATGCAATTTTGAAGCAGGTGGCGGAAGTGTATCGGAAGACCCGCAACACGTTCCGTTACCTGCTCGGGAATGTGAACGATTTCGATCCGGCCCAGCACACTGTGCAGCTTGATCAGATGCTTGAAATTGACCGTTGGGCGTTAAACAAGCTGGAAGAACTCAAGCGGCGAACCATGAAAGCATATGGCAACTACGATTTCCATGTGGTGTATCACGATATCAACAACTTCTGTACAGTTGATATGTCGGCGTTCTATTTTGATGTTCTGAAAGACCGTGTGTACACAAGTGCGCCCAATTCGCTGGAACGGCGGTCTGCCCAAACTGCGATGTATCACATTCTTGTTGAGTTGGTGAAATTAACCGCTCCCATTCTCACTCACACTGCGGATGAAGTTTGGCAATTTGTTCCGGGTGTAACAGAGGAGAGTGTCCAGTTAACCCAGTGGAGTGAAGTGCGTACCGATTATCTCGATAAAGAATTGGATGCAAAATGGGAAGCCATTCTGGCTGTCCGCGACGAAGTACTAAAAGCGTTGGAAGTTGCCCGCCAAGAAAAAGTGATCGGCAAATCACTGGTGGCTGCTGTCGATCTCTATCCGGAAACTCAGGATGTCCTCAATACGCTGCAGGGTACACCACGCCTGAAAGAAGTATTGGGTGTATCCGAGGTGAATTTGGCTGCTCCGGGTGAAACCGTTCCGAATGATGCGGCTGCATATTCCGGTTTAGCAATCCGGGTACGAGTGGCAGAAGGCGAGACCTGTGAACGCTGCCGGGTCGTAACATCGGAAGTGGGCAAGACAAGTGAGCACCCGACCTTGTGTCCGGCTTGTGTGGAAAACGTGCAATTTTTCCTGTGACAAGCCAGCCAGCAGAAAGAGCATCGAGCCTCCGGTTGAAGTGCTCTTTTCTTTATGGATGTTTTCCGAAACCGGTCACGCGAATGACCCTTTTCCATAGGAGAAACGGGATGAGATTGTCGATTACTCGAAGGTGTCATTTGACGGATTGGAAGATGGGCTGTACCCAAAAAGTAGAAGACTACTTTTTGAGTACAGCCCTTTTGGTTTGTCGGAACGATCTAGGCCTCGCTTGAACATTCGGTGTCAAAGAATCCCTGGGATGGAATCCGCAGTGCCCGATTGAATTTGCTCGAAAAGTTTTCCCGTGCAATGACTGCAGTTAGCTCTACAATCTCGTCTTCCTCGAAATGACTGCGAAGCTGCTCGAACAAATCATCATCCACATCCTTATCGGACAATGTGATGGCATCGGTGTACTCCAACACCAATTTTTCGCGCTCATCATAGAATTGGCTCGTTTTATACTGCGGCAAGGCAAGAATCTTTTCAGTTGGAATTCCCATTCCACTGCCGACGGCAGCGTTTATGTCCATTCAGAAAGGGCAGCCGTTGAGGTTTGCTACTCGCATGTTAACGAGTGTAACCAGTTGTTTCGGGATTAGGCCGGATTCTTCAAGTCCCGTCCACATGCCTCTTACTGCTTGAAAAATGGATGGCCTTCTGGCATACAGCTTATGATTTTCAAGAACCTTTCCGTAACGTTCGAGTTGGGCATCGAAAACTTCACGTATAAATCCTTCAGCCGATTCTGGTGAAACGCCTGAAATCCGTGTCACTTATTCCCTCCGTTCTCAAAATATGCTGTCGTATCGTGTATGAACCCTCGATTGTGGTCATCATCGAAGATTTATAACGCTCGATCAGTTCATCGGGGTTTTAATTCTTCTTTACTTCTTACTCACTATGATGGTTTCTCCACTTGGTAATAGTATGGATTGTTAAAACTGTAGCTGCCCATCCAGTGCTTAGAACCAATAATCTGAGTGCTATCCGTAATTCAGACGGGATGTTTAAAGTGGCGCTAACACCTAAAAAAGTTGCTCCTAATACCAATAAGCTTACAGTTGCTTTTTTATTCCCTAATTTTTTAATGTTGGAAGAAAATCTAATAGCTGTCGACCAAGTAATAAAAAGATATATAGCCAATAACAGGTCTTTTACTATAAAGTTAAATGTAGAAATGCCCACAGTGGCTCCTATAGCAATCGCAATTACCCATCTCCACACCGCTATCACCCCGTGTTTAAATTAACTGGTTTCTAAACAAGTGTATCCTTCTAAATTTTTATATTAGTTCCAATTGCAAACAAATATAAACGTAACTGCACAAACTAAGTCGCAAACTTCAAATGCAGGTCCCCATAAAAAACAGTAATGAGCACACAAGACTAACGAAATAAGATCGCATTGAACACCGGGCCAATCAATATAAGTTACAACTTCCTCACTATTTGCAATTTGGTAAGAGGCAAGTTGCTTAACTTGGGCCTTGTTTTTTTCTATTTTAGATACCTGGTACTTTATTACTTCATCATTTGAGACATCTACAAATGCTTGATAAAATATCAAGCTTGAATTGTTATCTTTTTGAGATAGAAGCCCACTCGCAACGATCACTTCGTTATAAAGCTTATTTCCCAGTGCTACGTGATTAATACTAACATAATTTTCACTATTCTTAACCGTTTTGAATCCTTCTTTTTCGATATTTTTCAGTGTTTCTTTAAACGTTTCAGATTTTTTAGTGCTTTTTCCGCTCTCGCTATTTCTTGTTGGGGAAGATTTTCATTAACAGATGTTCCTGAGTCTTTTAGCTTTTTCAAAGCCTCTTCTTTACTTAACTTATTACTTCCCTTGTAACAGTTACAGTCCTGTTGAAAAGAAACGGTTTCAGTTTCGGCAGAAACTTGCCCCACAACTCCAGAGGAACTAAATAAAACTGCAATCATTAGGAAAACAACAAGAATTCTTTTCATCCCATCACCTTTAATTTAATATTTTACCCATGCAATAAACAGATTAGAAAATTTAACCAAAATTAGTCAAGTATACAAAACGCTTTATGAACCAAAAAACCCCATTGGACAAGTATCATCGCTCAAAGTATGATGGGAACAAACGTTCCGATCGAAAGGGGCTTGCCATGTTACATAGTAGAGACGATTTTGTCCATCTGCATGTTCATACCGAATACAGCTTTCCGGAAGCGGTCTGCCGGCTGGACGAACTGCTGAGGCAGGCTGCGGATTGGAATATGACAACTCTTGCAATCACAGATAAAAATTCAATCAATGGTGCAATCCGTTTTTCTCAATTGGCTGCAAAATATGGGATTCACCCGATTATTGGGTGTGAGATCGACAGGGAGGAGACACACGGTTCGCTCATTCTTCTCGCATGTAATGCGAGTGGATATCAGTACATTGTGGAATGTCTGAATTCAGGTTCAATTGGAAGACAGTCTTCTTCAGGTGACGTAATTGCTTTAAGCGGAGGACAAAGAGGACTTATCCACCGTTTGTTGGAGAACGACCAAGTGGAGGCTGCCCGGGAAAAAGCATTGGAATATGTCAAGATGTTCGGACAAGGGAATTTTTACTTGGAGGTTCAAAACCACGGACTTCCGAAAGACTCAGCCTTGATTGAGAAAACGGTTCAGCTGTCTGAAAGCACGGGGATCCCATTGGTTGCAACCCATGATGTGCATTACATTCGCCCGGAAGATGCAAATCTCGTTCATTTACCCGCGACTGGCAGTACCGATAAACAAGCCGCTTCAGGTCTGTTTTACCTTCCCTCCCCTCTGGAAATGAAAAGAAAATTCAGTGGACTGCCGGATGCTCTGACCAATACTGCAAAAATTGCCCGGCGGTGTAAGTTCACAATCGAACACGGGAAGCACAAATTGCCCAAATTCCCGGTTCCGGAAGGTTCGAACGAGGAAAACTACCTAAAGCATCTTTGTTTGGAAGGTCTGCGTAAACGTTTTGAGGTAAATTCACTGAGTTTCTCGCAAGAACAGATGATTCGTGAGCGGTTGAATTATGAACTGTCCGTGATTTTCAGCCGTGGATTGGCCTCTTATTTTCTTATTGTCTGGGATCTTGTTCAATTTGCCCGTAAAAAAGGGATCCCAATCGGACCGGGCCGGGGTTCGTCAGCGGGGAGTCTGGTTGTTTATTTACTCGGCATTACCCAGGTGAATCCGCTTGAACACGGACTGTCGTTCGAGCGTTTTTTAAGTCTTGACCGTACGGAATTGCCCGACATCGATCTTGATGTTTGTCAGAAGCGGAGGCCCGAGGTTCTGCGCTACATCAAGGAAAAATACGGGTCAGACCGGGTTGCCCATATCGGTGTGGTAAACACCTTTGGAACGCGGGGCGCCGTAAGAGAAGCGGGGAAATATTTGCAGCTGCCGACGGAACATGTCAATCTCCTTGCCAAGCTTCTTCCGGCATTTTCGGGAACCGGGGGAATCGCCCATTGCTTGCAAACATTGCCGGAACTGCAAAATCTGCCGCTTCACAAACAACCTTATAAGTCTCTATTCCGTTTGGCTGAACAGATCGAGGGATTGCCGAGAAATTACTCGACTCACCCTTCGGGACTTCTGATCGGCCATGAGGATTTAGCTCGTACGATCCCGATACAGCAAACTCCTAACGGAGAATGGATGACCCCCTTGAACAAAGATGATCTGAAAGCTCTTGGATTCTTGAAAGTAGACGTATTGGGCCTGCGAACGTTAACGGTTATTGAGGATACATTTCGGTCAATCAAGGAACTGACGGGAAAGGAATTGTCGGTGAGTGAGATTCCCCTCGATGACCCCGCCTCTTTTCAAACGCTTGGCGAAGGTGACACACTCGGTTGCTTCCAATTGGAAAGCATGGGGCTTCGAAGCTTGATGAGAAGAATGAAACCGAAACATCTTGAGGATCTCACCGCATTGTTGTCGTTGTACCGACCAGGGGCGTGGGAAGAAGGAATCGTTGAAACGTATCTCCGCAGACGTTCGGGGGAAGCGAAAGCCGATTTTTTATTGCCTGCGATGGAATCGATTCTTTCCCCTACTTTCGGGGTGATTCTGTATCAGGAACAGGTGATGCAGATCGCGAATGTGGTCGCCGGCTATTCGATGGGAGAAGCGGATGCCCTACGGCGGGCCCTATCGAAAAAATCGGTTGATGCATTGGCGCTGCACCGGGAAAGGTTTCTGCAAGGTGCGATGCGGAAAGCTTATTCTAAAGAGGAGGCTTCCCACATATTTGAATTCCTGACCTGCTTTGCCGGTTACAGTTTTAACAAAGCGCACAGCACAGCGTATGCCTATATTTCTTATTGGACCGTCTATCTGAAAACTCACTATCCAAAAGAATATATGGCTGCTCTGCTCAGTTCGGAGGGCGGGTACTATGACAGGCGGGTGTACCTGAGGGAAACGGCCCGAAAAGGCATTCGTTTCCTGCGGCCGGATGTAAACATAAGCGGTTTGGGGTTTCGGGCTGAGAAGAAAGGAATTCGGGTGGGAATGGATGTAATCAAGGGAACCGGGCCGGACGCTGTCGCTGCTTTGCTGGACTCCCGCCGAAAACAAGGACATTTTGCCTCCGTTCAGGACCTGGTGGAAAGAATGAAAACTTATCGGATCAAAGGGCCAATTTTAAAATCGTGGATTGAAGCGGGCGCCTGTGACAGTTTGGGCGACAACCGGCGTAAGATGGTTGTCCTATTGGGCAAATCGTGTTCTTCCCAAATGGAACTGTTTCATGAGAACTCCGGTGAAAACGAGGATTCAGCAGCCGATTTTTCAGCAAAAGAAAAGAGAAGAATGGAAAAAGCCCTGCTTGGCTTCGCTTTGGAACAGTCCCCTTCAAACGAATGGAGCCATTTTCTGAACCATTATGGAATTGTTCCGATTGCTTCATTAGGCTCGTTACGAAAGGACGGTCGAGTACGAATCGCCGGAACGATTATTCACAGCCGCCGTCAACCGGCCGCGAATGGGCAATATGTCTTGATACTTGTGCTGCAGGATGATTCGGAAATGGCCGAAGTGATTTTATATCCCGAAACTTATAAGAATTGTCTATATGAATTAAATCCTGCGGGCATAGTAGTGGAAGGAGTTCTTCGCAGAACCGATGGATCTTTGCAAATCTGTGCGGAAAAAATCAAGGCACTCGGGGGATGACCATGCTTCTGATTGGAACAGCCGGCTACAGCTACGAGGATTGGCGGGGGGTTTTTTATCCGGAGGATCTGGACAAAAAAGAGATGCTCGGCTTTTATTCCCGAGAATTCCCATTTACCGAAGTCAATTCCACCTTTTACGCCATGCCGAATCGATTCATGCTCTATCATATGATGGAAAAAACACCGGACAATTTTCAGTTCGTCATTAAGGCATTCAAGGGCATGACGCATAAGCGGGAGGACAATGAGCAGCATTTCACCGATTTCAAGGAAGCTTTGAAACCATTGATCGAAGCGGACAAACTCGGATGTATACTGGCGCAGTTTCCGACAAGTTTTCGAAACAAGGACGAAAACAGGGATTATCTGAAAGAGTTCAAAGAGTTGATGGGAGATATCCCGGTTGTGATTGAGTTTCGCCATGAAGAGTGGATCAGTGAAAGAGTCTTTGAACTGCTTGAGGAGGAAGGGTTGGGGTATGTGTGCGTGGACGAACCCCAGTTTAAAACGTTGGTTCCTCCTGTTGTCAGGTCAACCAGTTCGATCGGATATGTCCGGTTTCATGGGAGAAATTATAAAAAGTGGTGGCAGCACAAAGAGTCTTATGAGCGGTACGACTATTTGTATACGGATGACGAATTGAAAGAATGGGTTCCCAAGATTGAGAAGCTGGCGAAAGATACGGAAAAAACTTTTATCAGCATGAATAACCACTATCGGGCACAGGCTGTAATTAACGGCCGAATGTTGAAGGAACTGTTGGACAAGGAGGCGGTCACCAAGTGACAGGGGTACTTGAAACGCTGGAAACAATAAAGGATCTCGAGGCATTGGAAAGTCTCTGTGTCCGTTCCTTTATTCCGTCCGAAGGGGAGAAACTAGTGTTCGGGGAAGGTCCGAAACATGCCCGTTTACTGTTGATCGGTGAAGCCCCAGGGGAAGAAGAGGCAAAATCGGGCAGACCGTTCGTTGGGAATTCAGGCAGGCTGTTAAATAAATATCTGGCGGAGGCGGATATCGAGAGGGAAAGCACATATGTAACAAACGTGCTTAAGGTGAGACCTCCCGACAACCGGACTCCGAAAAAATCGGAGGTAAAGGCGGCCCTCCCATTTTTGCTGCGTCAAATCGAGTTGATTCAACCGATTTTTATTGTTTGTCTAGGAAGCATCGCTGTTCAGGCCGTAATCGATCCAAAGGCGAAAATCACCCAAATCAGGGGAGAGTGGGTGGAACAAGCAGGCAGAAGAATCATGCCAACTTATCACCCGTCCGCCGTTTTTCGTGATGAGGCCAAGCGGGAAATGCTGAAACACGATCTCAAAGAAGTAGGGAAAGCATTATCAGATTCTAATGATCACCAGCAAGGCAATTCCGGCTAATATGCATGCAAAAAAGAGCGGGCTATAGGGTTGAAGAGTATTGAATTGGAACAGAATTTTTGTCAGGAAGCTTGCAATAATCCCAATAGAACCGATCCAGATAAGTATAGACCCGAATGATCGAATGGTATGTCTCCTCATAACAGCCAGCCAATCCCTTTCCTTATTTCTACCATACTACATTACATCATACATGAATTTTCGCGCAATAAAATTATCAAAATGGTACAGTTCTATGAACAATGATTGCGATCGCCGAATACGGAGGTTATAACGGGGGATACACTAGCTCAAGAGCAGCGGTACGATGTCAAGACCCTAACTTAACATAATATTTGCCGTACCCATGCTTTTTGGGGAGG